>JAOZSV010000033.1 GCA_029939505.1 Thiotrichaceae bacterium
ACTTAGTGTCCATCCGGAAACACTTCCAAAGCTAAAGCATTCGAGTCGAGGGGGGGGGGTTTTTTTTTAAAAAAAAAAGTTTAGCCTCGACTTCAGTTTTTTGAAGAAAAACTGAAACCTCGAATGGACTCCAAGAAGCTCATTTTTTGGAGTCCAACGCTTCAGCTTTGGGATTTTTAAAGCCGTTTCCGGATGGACACTACTTAAGGATTATTGAACGCGGTAGGTTGGGTTAGCGATAGCGTAACCCAACATTCTCCTGCGATTGTCGGGTTACGCTACGCTAACCCGAACTACATTTTGAAGCCAAATTCGCTTAAGTAAGTGCCATTAGTATAAAGAGGTATTTTAAGTATATTTACTTGATATGGAACTTTACCAATTTTTATGCATTCATTGCATCGAACGATGAATCCAAAGTTTCAAAATTTATCTCATTGTTCCCTACACCATACGTTCCTGCACCATTTTGTTTTGAGAACCCAATGGTGAGACAACTTGCCCCATAAAACTCGCTTCGCTAACACAAATTAATCACTTTATGTTATTCAGTATATTGCTTTTTAGTGCTAGTATTGCAGCTAGTGTAAGTTTATCCAAACAGGTTTTACAGAAAAACATTAAAAAGACCTCATCCAAAAAAGCTGTTCTTAAAAAATATAAAAAAGTGCAAAAAATCTTGTCTAAGGTGGATGCACATAAAAATGAAAATGACGTTAAAGCTGAAAAAGAAATTAATCGCTATCTTGCCATTTCTAGCACTTCTCTAGTTCTAACAACATTAGGTGCTTTGGTTTATTCGCCATTGACCATTTTTAGCATACCCTTTTTGATTTATGCCAGTGTTTATATATTAAAAAAAGCTTATCGTATTATAGTCAATGAACGTAAAATTGGTGCCTCTTTAGTTGATTCGGTTGTAGTAGTTGGCCTGATGGTAACAGGCAATTATTTTTCTGCTGCTTTAGCATATACGCTTTATTATTTTAGTCGAAAACTATTGCGAAAAACAGAAGACCATTCTCGAAAAAATCTTATTAATATTTTTGGAAAACAACCGCGTTCTGTTTGGATTATTTCTAATGGCGTTGAATTAGAAATCCCTTTTAGTGAACTGAAAAAAAATGATATTGTTGTTGTGAATGCAGGGGAAACGATATCTATTGATGGTCTCATTCATTCCGGCGTTGCTAATATCGATCAACATATTTTAACCGGAGAATCACAACCTATTGAAAAAAGGATTGGTGAAACTGTATTTGCAGGTACAGTTGTGCTTGAAGGCCATATTCATATTAAGGTTAAAGAAACCGGTAAAGAAACAGCCGCCGCTCAAATCGGTAAAATATTAGATAACACAGCTGATTTCAAAGCATCCATGCAATCTTATGGAGAAAGAATAATTGATAAAGGTGCTTTACCTACATTGGTGGTAAGTGCGGTCACCTTGCCCATTTTAGGTACGACGAGTGCGTTGGCGATCTTAAATGCTGGGTTTGGTTATCATATGCGTATAACGGCTCCTCTCAGTATGCTGAATTTTCTAACCATTGCTTCTAAAAACGGCGTTCTCATCAAGGATGGACGTTCTTTGGAATTATTGAACCAAGTCGATACCGTTGTTTTTGACAAAACGGGTACGCTTACCGAAGAACAACCTCATGTGGAAAAAATTCATTGTTGTAGTGATATTGAGGAAAATGAATTATTAACTTATGCTGCTGCTGCTGAATATAAACAAACTCATCCGATTGCTTTAGCTATTAGAACTGAGGCTAAACAACGAGGGTTGAATGTCGCATCGGTAACACAAGCAAAATATGAAGTGGGTTATGGCATTAAAGTTAGTGTTGAAACAAAAGTAATTCGAGTCGGTAGTGTGCGTTTTATGGAAATGGAAGGCATCTCCATTTCGCAGGAGATAAACATCTTACAAGAAGAAGGCCATGAACAAGGGCATTCATTGGTTTTTATTGCACTTAATGACCAATTAGTGGGTGCTATTGAACTCTATCCAACTATTCGCCCAGAAGCTAAACAAATTATTGCCAAGTTAAAACAACGTAGATTGTCCATATATATCATCTCTGGTGATCATGAACAACCCACCCGGAAATTAGCCCAAAGACTAGGGATAGATAATTATTTTGCCGAAACTTTGCCAGAGGATAAAGCCAATTTAATCGCCAAATGGCAACAGGAAGGAAAAGTGATTTGTTTCGTGGGTGATGGTATTAATGATTCCATTGCATTAAAAAAATCCCAAGTTTCCATTTCACTTTGTGGGGCATCAACTATTGCCACAGATACGGCTTCTATTATCTTAATGGACAGTCACTTAAAGCAACTTGACCATTTGTTTGATATTGCGCAGGAATTTAAGATTAATATGAAGAATAATTTAAATCTGTCAATTATCCCCGGTTTTATCTGTTTAGGTGGTGTCTTTTTTCTCAATTTTGGTGTTGTGACTACAATCATTTTATATGATGCAAGTTTGCTGGTTGGTGTATGGAATGCAATGTCGCCTTCTTTGACAAATCCACTTAAAAAATAAAGGTCACCCGATGTATGTAAAAAATAGTCCGATTTCCAAGGAAATATGTTTGAACTCTTTTGAGAAGGAGCCAAATACTGAAAAACGAGGAGGGTTGAGGCTTGAAGTTTTTGAACCTAAATTGTTTCGAAAGAATGCAGAGCTTGCAATTTCTAAGTTGGAAAAATATTTAGCTGATTCATCGATCCGGGGGCTTGCACTAACCGAGCCTTCTGTGTTGATGCAAGAAGCAAAGAAATTGATGACTAAAGAGACGAATGGTCTTGCTTCTTTGCTAGAAGAAAAGTTAGAGGCGATTATTGATTTGTATATTAAAACCGGTATATCGGTACACTCGCCGGGATACATGGGGCGACAATTTTCCGGTGTGATTCCCTTGGCCGCTGTTATTGATTTTATTAGCTCAATAATAAATCAGCCATCGTCGTTTTATGAAGCGGGACAATTACCGAACGTGGTTGAACACATTATGGCAGATGAGTTTAATCAATTTATTGGTTGGGAACCGGAAAGTTTTGCTATGGTTACCACTTCTGGGGGTTCGTTAGCTAATTTGACAGCCATCTTGGCAGCTAGAAATGACAAGCTACCGCAGATTTGGTCAGCAGGAATTTCTGCTTTGGAAGGACAATATCGCCCAGCGATTGCGGTGAGTGAAGATGTGCATTATAGCGTTTGTCGGGCGGCTGGAATATTGGGAATCGGAGAAGAACAAATCGTTCGCTTGCCTATAAATCAGAAACAGCAAATTTTTTTAGATAAAGTACAGCCTACTTTGGAAACAGCAGATAAACGAGGGCTTAAAATCTTTTGTATGGTGGCTTCAGCTGGAACCACTTCGGTAGGAGCTTTTGATCCGATTAACGAATTAGCGGAGATCGCAGCAAAGAGGGATATTTGGCTTCATATCGATGGTACTCACGGTGCTAGTTTGTTAGTCTCGGAGAAGTTACGCTACAAATTGAAAGGAATTGAAAAAGCGGATTCCTTTGCCTTGGACGCACACAAGATGTTATTTGTGCCGGCGATGTGTACCCTGCTTTTCTATAAGAATAAGGAAAAAAGCTATGGAGCCTTTCGGCAAGATGCCAGTTATGTCTTTGAAAAAGAGCCAGATATTTATACTGAATTCGATAGTGCAGAACAAAATTTTGAATGTACCAAAAGGCCATTGATCATGAACTTATGGGTATTGTGGACACTTTATGGAAAGGCACTATTTGCCAACAAGATTGAGTATCTATGCCAGTTGACTGAGCAAGCTTATCAGATTTTACAAGACGAATCGGATTTCGAGCCACTTCATCAACCAGAAGCTAACATCCTTTGTTTTCGTTATCTTCCCTCAAGTTTACGGGAGAAAACGTTTCCCAATTTTCAGGGTGCGATTAGAAATAGAATTCGAGAAACCGGAAAGTTTTTCATCTCAAAGGTTGACATTGATGGAGAGGAAGCCTTGCGTGTCGTTTTTATGAACCATCAGATCGATACTAAACATTTCCGTATGTTGCTTGATGAAATTAGAAAAACTGGCCAAGTATTACTCAAGGTAACCAGTGTAGATTGTTCTGGACGCGCCGGCGTGGGAACACAGTCGGGACGTGCCAGCGTCCATTTTTTGTGAACTAGCGAATTCTGGGAACACAATACTTAATTAATGACATACTAATAATATAGCAAGATAAGCAAGAGTTATTTTACCCAGATACCCTCATCATATTACCCAGCGTGGTAATCGTCGTCAGGAAGTTTTGTGAAGATGATGACCAATATTATCTTGAATGGCTTAAAATGTGGTATCAACAGGAAAAGGTAGAAATATGGGCATACTCTTGATATTGTTAATATTGATAAACTTCTCGCTTTGATTGGAGACGGGAAAGGGTATCTGCTAGAAGCCCATAAGTATGTTCGAGGTTTCCGTTTTTTGAAGAAAAACGGAAACCTCGAACAGAATTTGAAGAACATGGGCGAACTGGTAAACCATTAGAAGATGAAGTTTTCATTGCAGAAAAATTGCTAAAACGTGATTTAAAAAAGCCGGAACCAAGCCTACGAGATAATTAAGTATTGTGTCCCCAGAAATTCATATTCCTTAATCCTATGGAGTACTATTTATATGTTATTAAATGTCGGAATTTTGCTGGGCATATATATTGGAGTCAGGTTGCTTGAAGGCAAACAGCTAAAAAATAAAAAACAAGTTAAACCCGCTCCAATTTATCCAGTTAAATCAATTGTCAAAGAAAAAGTTCAAACTCAATCACTTTTAGAGGATATAACTAGCTATTACCCTGAAAAAAAGCATGATCATTACTTAAAAATAAGTATAGCTTCTATAGGTTTAGCGGCAATAGGAAAACTTTCTCCACCTTTGGGTCTTTTAAGTGTTGGAACAATTAGCTATGCTTCCCTGCCAATTCTTAGACAGGCCGAAAAATCATTAGTGACAGAAGGAAAGATTGGACATGATATGCTTGTCTCTATCTTAACTTTACTCGCATTTTTTACTGGGCAGGTTTTTGCTTTATCCATTGGTATTTTGTTTTATCACATTAGCAAAAAAGTTTTAGCCAAAACGCAAGATCATTCTAAAAAAGTACTCACCCATCTGTTTGAGCAACAACCACATAAAGTATGGATTTTAAAAGATAAAATTGAAATCGAAGTACCATTAGAAGCAGTTCAAGTGAATGATATTGTTGTCGTCGGTACTGGAGAATTCGTTCCAATTGATGGTATTATTATTGATGGCATGGCAAGGATTGATCAACATACCTTAACTGGTGAATCCAAACTGCTTGAAAAAGGGGTAGGAGAAAGTGTGTTCGCATCCACGAGCGTCATAAGCGGTCAAATTAAGGTAAAAGTTGAAAAAACGGGAATTGATACCACGATTTCTAAAATCGGTGATATGTTGAATCGCACCGCAGACTTCAAAACCACTCTCCAATCAAAGGGAGAAAAATGGGCTGATAAAATAGTTATACCTTTGTTAGGAATAAGCACATTTGGTTTTCCTATCGTAGGGCTAGTGGGTATCACTGCTATCCTCAATAGTAGTTTTGGAAACCGTATCAGATTGACTGCTCCCCTTGGTGTGCTTAATCATCTCAATTTAGCCGCTCATAAAGGTATCCTAGTCAAAGATGGGCGTTCCCTTGAATGCTTGAATAAAGTGGATACGATACTTTTTGATAAAACGGGTACTCTTACAGACGAACAACCTGAAGTTGGGCAAATCATTGTTTGTGATGATTATAATGAAAATGAACTATTAACTTATGCCGCTACGGCTGAAGGTAGGCTAAAGCATCCCATTGCCAAGGCGATATTGAAAAAAGCCAATGAATTCAACCTCACTTTGCCAGAGATAGAAGATTCCCAATACCAAATTGGCTTAGGTATCACAGTGTTCATTGAAAATAAGATTGTCAGAGTTGGTAGTCTGCGTTTTATGAAAACACATAGCATTCCTCTACCAGATGTAATAGAAAAAGCCATAACGCATTCTCATAATAATGGTCATTCTTTGATTATGGTTGCTATCAATGAGCAAATCAAAGGAGCGATTGAAATACAGCCATCGGTGCGTCCAGAAGTCAAACAAATTATCAGTGATTTGCGGCAACGTGGTATCAAACATATTGCTATTGTTTCCGGTGATCATAAACAGCCGACTGAAAAGTTAGCGAAACATTTGGGTATGGATAGTTATTATTATGAAGTGATGCCAGAAAACAAAGCTCAGATTGTTGAACAATTACAAAACGATGGCAAAGTAGTTTGTTTTGTGGGAGATGGGATCAACGATGCGATTGCCATCAAGAAAGCCAATGTATCTATTTCCTTGAAGGGGGCGACATCTATTGCGACTGATTTGGCTCAAGTGATTTTAATGGATGGTAGCTTATCCAGATTATGTGAACTTTTTGATATTGGCAAAAGTTTAGAAGCTAATTTGCAAAACACGCTTAAAATTCTTCTTGTTCCAGTGATACTTGATATTGGGGGTGCTTTTTTCTTAGGTTTCAATATGATGAATGCCGTTATCATTAATCAAACTGGATTAATCTTTGCGTTAGGTAATACCAAAGTGACACATATTTCAAAACAGGGTAATTAAAGAAGTTTGTATGGAAAATATGACGAAAATTAAAATGGGTTTATTAGGTTTTGGCAAAACTGGAAGAGTGGTTGCACAGAATATCCACCATGACAAAAGGTTTGCACTCGTTTTTGTCGCAAAGAATAAAGCGATTCAGCCAGATGAATTTGATTTTGTGGTTGACTCGAAGGAATTCATTGGTGAATTGGTTAATCGGTTTGAGCCGGATGTGGTGGGTGATTTTACTACGCCCGATGCCGTCATGCTCAACATTAACACACTGCGAGAAAAAACCGGTTATATCATTGCGACTACCGGATTTACCGATGTTCAGTTCAATAAGATAAAAGAATATGAACACTTGAAAGTGCTTTATGCACCTAATATTTCTGATGGTATTAATGTTGTTATTAAAGCCTGTGAGTTGTTCAACCAAATCTGGAAAAATGCGGATGTAGAGATTGTTGAGCAACATTTTAAGGATAAAAAAGACTCACCTAGCAGTACTGCTGAGAAGATAGCAAAAGCCTTTAATAGAAAAGTACCGATTCACAGCATTAGAGCGGGTGGTATAACAAGTGTTCATGAAATCATTCTGGCGACGGATAACCAGAAAATAACCTTGAAGCACGAATCATTTAATAAAGACGTTTTTGCCGAAGGGGTTAAAAGGGCTGCAATATGGCTCATGGACAAGGAATGTGGATTTTATGAGATCGATGAAGTTTACAAGTAGGAAAAAATCGAAATCAATTGGCATTTTTAAAATGGCTTTACCCACTTCCGGTAATAGAAGAGATAAGTACCTGTGCATAAGTAATCGGGTATTTAGAATTTGAGGCTAAAGTTTTTTTCTCGTTCCCACGCGCCGGCGTGGGAACGCATTCTCGACGCGCCAGCGTCGAAGTTTTCTCGTTAGTTGGGAACCAGAAAATCAATTTTCACCCTTGTTTGAATCAGAATTTTCAGAATATTCGAGTCGAGCCTAAAGTTTTTTTAAAGAAAAAAACTTTAGGCTCGACGAAAGTTTTTCTTCAAAAAACTTTCGCCTCGAATAGAATTTTCAGAATACTTATTTTATGGCTTTTCAAAATTAATTATTATAAATATAATTAAATCAATAAATTAATAATGATAACCTGTTTTTTCTTTAATTCATTCTGAAAATTCTCAAATTCTGAAAATTCTGATTCAAATATTGGAGTGAGAATCTATCTCTAATACCAATTTTCACCCTTTTCTGGTTTGAATCAGAATTTTGGCTCGTTCCCAAGCAGGAGCTTGGGAACGAGAGAGCTGAGTAGTTACCATGAACCTATCCCACTATTCGTTTTTGAGCTTAGAAATCCGATTTTTTGAAAAAATCGGATTTCTTAAGTTTTTTGGTCAAAAATCCAACTATTTTTATTCATTATTCTGCATTTTTGAATAGTGGAATAGGTTCATTTCGTTTGGTATTGCAAACCACGTCAAGCAATATCAACTGGCGAATACGTTTCAATAAAAAAAGTGACAATCAGAGTAATGAATACGAAATCACAGACAAAAAAAGGTATTTGTGGAATATGCCCAGCAGGTTGTTGGGTAGAGTTAAAAATCACTGAAGGCCAGATCGTTGAGATAGCAGCCGATCCAGATCATCCCTTGGGCATGATCTGTCGCCGAGGGCAACATACCCCTGAAATTATCTATTCCAAAAACCGACTAAGATATCCAATGCGTCGAGTCGGACCAAAGGGCAGTTATGAATTTGAGCGCATTTCTTGGGATCAAGCTTATGACATTATTGTTGAAAATCTAAATCGCATTAAGAACGAGGCGGGCGCAGAAGCCGTTTCCATCTATACAGGTCGTGGTACCTTTGAATTATCACTCTGCGACATATTTCAGCCCAAAGGCGTGGCACCCTCATCAGCTTCTAGTGTCCTATTTCCCTTTGGCTCTCCGAATACGATGGGCGTTGGGGCATTATGTTATGTGTCATTTGCCATGATTGCCCCTCACGTCACCTTTGGACGTATGTGGGTAAATACATTTTCTGATATAGAAAATGCCGATTTGCTGATCGTCTGGGGAGCGA
Organism: Thiotrichaceae bacterium; assembly: GCA_029939505.1. Taxonomy (GTDB): domain Bacteria; phylum Pseudomonadota; class Gammaproteobacteria; order Beggiatoales; family Beggiatoaceae; genus QNES01. The sequence goes on from JAOZSV010000033.1 coordinate 8,746, forward strand.
ATCCGGCGACCGATTCACCGCCCTTAGACATGCACCGACTTGAAGCGGCGGCTAAACGGGGCGCACAAGTCATCGTGATTGATCCGCGTCGCACCGAAACGGTGGAACGAACCAATGCTCAATGGATACCCATTCGTCCTGGAACTGATGGTGCATTAGCCCTGAGCATACTTGAAGTCATGATCGACGAAGAGCTTTATGATGAAGATTTCGTTGAACAATGGACTCATGGTTTCGATGAGTTGTGTACTTATGTCCAACATTTTCGCCCTGATGTCGTCGAGACGATTACGGGCGTGCCTGCCGAGACCATTCGCAAATTGGCACACCAGATTAGTAATACAACAGGCGTTGCTCCGGTGATGTACACCGGTTTAGAATATTCTAATAGTGGACTTCAAGCGATCCGCGCCGTCTTCACCATCTGGGCATTGGCAGGGCAACTGGATGTCCCCGGTGGACTGTGTTTTTCAAGCTTAGGCAATCACTTCCCTATAAATCGTAGTGGTAATATTGAAAATCCTAATATTGATCGCGCCATTGCTCGAGACCGTTTTCCGCTTTATACTCACTACCGTGAAGAATCTCATGCCATCGGCTTAGTCGATTCTGTACTCAAGGGAGAACCCTACCCGATCAAAGGTCTGATCATTCATGGAGCATCCCTATTGACTTCATGGCCAGAAAGTCAGCGTTGGGAAGAAGCACTGGCTAAACTGGATTTTATCGTCAGTATTGATCGCCAGTTGACTGCCGATGCAAAATATGCCGATATTGTTCTGCCCGGCACAACGATGTTCGAGATCGACTCTTACATGAATTATGGCCCCATTTTTCGGCTCCGCGAAAAAATGATTGAACCAGTTGGTGAAGCACGTAGCGATTACCTGATTATGGCGAATCTAGCAGATCGCCTGGGATATGGCCACCTTTACCCCCAAACGGAGGAAGCTGTTCTTAACCATGTTTTAGAAGGTTCAGGCTTTACGCTGGAACAAGTACGGGAGTCTGGGGGTTGGGTAAAGATACCAACACCGATGATGGCATACAAAAAATGGGAAAAAGGCAATTGTCGCTCTGATGGAAAACCCGGTTTTGACACACCGACGGGTAAATTTGAGATTTGGTCCACCATTTTGGAAGATTACGGTTATGAACCCTTACCAAAATACACAGAACCCAAGGAAGGCCCCATTGCCAGCCCGACAGTGGCAAAGCAATTTCCGCTGGTGTTCAATTCTGGCGCGAGACCCCAAACCGATTTCCGTTCCCAACATCACGGCATAGAAGGATTATTAAAGGATAATCCAGAACCCTGTGTTGATATCAATACCACCGATGCCGCATCCCGACATATTCGCACTGGTGATCAGGTTGAAGTGTGTACTCTGCGTGGCAGTGTGCGTTTTCGAGCGCGTGTCACTGATAATATTGTAAAGGGAGCTATCGAAGCCAATATGGGAGGTGGTGGTCCTAATGGTCCCAAAGCGTGGCAAGAATCCAACGCAAATTTATTGACTGATCTCAACAATTATGATGAAATATCGGGTTTTCCCGTCTATAAATGTCTATTATGTGAGGTTGTTAAAGTAGAAGAAGGCACGGGTGAAGTTAGGGTATCGAAGACTGAGGAGAGTTGCGGTGCTATTCCGATAACTCCAGTTAAAGTCAAGCCTGAAGAAAGGATTTACCTAGATAACAATGCCACCACTGGACTTGCGCCTGAAGTACGTGAAGCGATGCTGCTTTACCTAGATACGCGCCCAGGCAATCCATCCAGTCTCCATGAATTAGGACGTAAAGCGCGTGAAGGCATTGAGACGGCGCGTCGCCAAGTCGCCCAATTGCTCCATTGCCGTCCCCGTCGAATTTTATTCACAGGCGGCGGTTCAGAAGCGGATAACCTCGCTATCAAAGGTGTAGCTTATGCTTATGCTGATAAGGGCAAACACATTATTACCACGACGGTAGAACATCCGGCTATCCTGAACAGTTGCCGATTTTTGGAAAAAATCGGTTATCAAGTCACTTACTTAACGGTGGACAAACAAGGCTGGCTTGATCCCAACCAACTTGAATCCGCAATGAGGAACGACACCATCCTCGTTTCTATCATGTTAGCTAACAATGAAGTGGGGACTATCTTACCTATCAAAGAATTGGCAGCGATAAGCAAAGCGCGTGGCGTATTATTTCATTGCGATGCGGTGCAAGCAGCCGGAAAAATTGATATTGATGTGAATGAGTTAGGGGTTGATTTACTCACCTTATCTGGTCATAAATTTCATGGTCCTAAAGGCGTTGGTGTCCTATTTGTACAAAAGGGCATCAAACTCGAATCCTTGGTACATGGTGGCAAACAGGAAATGGGCTTGCGTGCTGGTACCGAAAATGTACCCGCGATTGTCGGTATAGGCAAAGCCGCTGAAATCGCTTTAAAAGAAATCAGCCAAATGGAAAAAGTGGCACAATTACGGGATAAATTACACACAGAAATAGTTCAACTGATACCACAAGCTCGTTTAAATGGTCATCCTGAAAAACGCCTACCTAACACGCTTAATCTAACTTTACCCACATTACGCGGCGAATCTCTTGTTGTGGCATTGGATCAAAAGGGTGTCATGCTTTCATCGGGTTCGGCTTGCAAAGCGGGTTCACCTGACCCTTCACACGCTTTACTTGCTATGGGACTGAGCATTGAAGATGCTCATTGTGCTGTGCGTTTTTCCCTTTCAACCCAAACAACGGCAACGGATATTGATTATGTTGTCAAAGCGGTTAAAGAAGTTTTAGTGGAAATGGAAACGACAGTACGTTTTTTGCCCTGTAAGTAGCGCGACAAAACCTGACAGGTTTGGTATTTTTAATTAAATAAAGGAGCTTATTTGATATGTTTTTCTTGGACGGTGGCATCCTGCTCGGTGCCTATCTTGGTGTCAGAATGATTGAAAAATATAGAAATCGTAAAAAGAAAAAAAGTCCAAAAAATCAAGCTGTTTCGGTTAAACCATCTCAGCAGATGGCTTTAACTGAACAAAACATGCTCAGTTCAACCGAAAAGCAATTTGATCGTTATCTAAAAATAAGCACTATTTCAGTGTGTGTCGCGGCGGCTAGACAATTTTTTTACCCTTCTCTCAGCCTGTTAAATGCTGCCCTTTATACCTACATTGCCTTTCCGATGTTGAGAGAAGCAGAAAAATCGCTGGTTCAAAATCGAAAAATCAATAGCTATGTACTTGACGCTATGCTCATCACCTTGGCATTAAGCCAAGGTCAATATTTTGCTGCGGCTCTGGCAGTCTGGTTTTTTTATTTAGGGCGCAAAATTCTCGCCAAAACGGAAGATCATTCTAAAAAAATGCTCACCAATGTTTTTGTGCAGCAACCCAATTCAGTCTGGATGCTAAAAGAGGAGGTCGAAATAGAAATACCATTGTCAGAACTCAAAGTCAATGATATTGTGGTGGTGAGTACAGGTGAAGTTGTGCCGATTGATGGTATAATTACACAAGGGATGGCGATGATTGACCAACATGCCCTCACGGGAGAATCGCAACCTGCTGAAAAATGTATTGGTGATCAAGTATTTGCGTCAACCCTCATCATCAGCGGCAAAATCTACATAAAAGTAGAAAAAACTGGGGAACAAACCACTGTTGCTAAAATTGGTCAATTCTTAACGCAAGCGGCTTATTTCAAAACCAAAGTCCAGTCAAAGGGAGAAGAGTTAGCTGATAAAAGTGTTAAGCCTATTCTGGGAGCAGGCCTATTAGCTTTACCTTTATTTGGTCCTTATGGTACGGCGGCTGTTTTATATTGTAGTCCCGGAAACATCACTAGAGTACTGGCCTCACTTGGAACGCTGAATCATCTGAACCTCGCTGCTCATAAAGGTATTTTGGTAAAAGATGGACGTGCCATTGAGTATCTCACTGAAGTGGATACGGTATTGTTCGATAAAACAGGGACTTTAACCCAAGAAGAACCGGAAGTTGGGCAAGTAATTATTTGTGATAATTACGGAGAGGACGAAGTGTTAAGATATGCCGCGACGGCGGAGTGTAAACTTGCCCATCCCATCGCTAGGGCTATTCTTAAAAAAGCCAAGGAGTCTAATCTCACCTTGCCGGATATAGAAGACTCCAAATACAAAATGGGTTATGGTATTATGGTGACGTTTGAAAACCAGCTCATCCGCGTAGGTAGTATTCGCTTTATGACAATGGAAGGGATCGCGATTCCTCAAATCATAGATGAAGCCATAGCGCATTCTCATAGCGAGGGCCATTCATTGGTGATGGTAGCAATCAATGATCGCCTCATTGGCGCGATTGAGATGCAATCATCGGTGCGCCCTGAAGCCAAATCAATAATAGAAGGGTTACGTCAGCGTGGTATTAAACATATTTCTATTGTATCAGGGGATCATAAGCAACCGACCCAAAAATTGGCCGAAGAATTGAACTTAGATAGTTACTTTTACGATATTCTTCCAGAAAAAAAGGCTGATATTGTCGAACAGCTACAGAAACAGGGGCGAACAGTGTGTTTTGTGGGAGATGGTATTAATGATGCGATTGCGCTAACAAAAGCAAATGTTTCGGTTTCTTTGGATGGTGCAGCGTCCATTGCCACCGATATGGCACAAGTGGTGTTAATGGATGGTAGTTTATCTCGCTTATGTGATCTTTTTGATATTTCAAAAAGTTTGGATGTTAACTTGCGTCGCAGTTTTCTTTCAGTGATTGTACCTACTGTCATTAACCTAACTGGTATTTTCCTACTACACTTTGGGCTTTTAAGTGTCATTATCATTGCCAATGCAGCCAACGCAATTGGTGTAGGTAATGCAATAAGTCCCTTATTAAAATTAGAAAAAGAGACGACGGGAAAAAATAAAGGATTAGTCAACAATGAATAACAAACTTTGGCTCGCACCATACACACGTTCCAAACACCAACTCTCAATGGCTTTTTGAGTCAATGATCTCCGTTTTTCAACATCGTATTGGTATAACGATGTTGATCTTATTGAACTTGAGCGTAAGTTTGGCAGTGACTACATGGAGAAAATTTATTTTCACATCATCGCTTTTGAAGCCAACAAGTTGACCAGTTTGAAACCAGATATCTTTGATTTGGGTCCCTTCAAACAATACCACACGCCTGAATTTGAGGCACTTTGGCTGACGATTCAAAGAAATGTCTGGACACAATGGCGATATGAGAACAACTTTCCTCATTATGCTGGTCCCCGTTTTTTAAGTCAGCCTACCGAACCGGTTTCAAGTGTTCTTCAGATAGAAGATAATAATGACCAAATACTTGTTTTTTGTGGGGGAGGTAAGGATAGTTTGGTTTCCATGAAACTGTTAGAAAAATCGAAAATCCCTTATTCCACCTTGGTTTATTCCAGTTCAATCTATGGTCGTGCGGCACCTCAACATCATCTTATTGAGTCATTATTGAACACCGCCAAGCCACACACACCACATAAAATGTGGATTTATGAAGATTTTTTGGACAGTCCAGTGACGGAACAGGCTAAAGAATACGGAGTAATATCGCTGACAGCCGCAGAAACGCCAAGTTCTATCTTTGCCTCCTTGCCAATAGTTCTTCAGCATAATTATCGCTACATCAGCCTTGGACATGAACGTAGTGCGGATGCGCCTAATTTTGTTTGGGAACAAACCGGAGAACCTGTCAACCACCAATGGGGCAAATCTTCTGAAGCTGAACAATTGCTTAATGACTACCTTCAAAATCAGTTTATTTCAAACAGCCAATATTTTAGTTTACTTAAACCTATTTATGATGTGGTTATTTTCAACCTGCTCGGGCAAGATTTAGCAAGTGTACCGTTCACCCACTCTTGTAATATCACTAAACCTTGGTGTAAAAAGTGTGCCAAATGTGCTTATGTGTGGTTGAACTACATGGCTTATTTACCCGTTGATTTAGTCAATGAAATGTTTCAAGTCAACCTATTTGACTTGCCAGAAAATCAGCTTTGGTTCAGACAGATGTTGGGGCTTGAGAAACACACGCCCTTTGAATGTATTGGTCAAATCAACGAATCTCGACTGGCTTTTGAACTTTGCCGTCGTAAAGGCCTTACTGGTAAGGCAATGAAGATGTTTATTGATGAAGTGAAAGATTTTGATGTCCATACCGCTGTGAATGAATACACAACAGTCAATTATGATTATTCGTTGATTCCAACAGAGATAGCTGGTAAAGTCTTCCCTCAATTGAAAGTCGCTACCAAAGTCAGTCGGGAATATATTCATAATTTTTTATAGTAAGCACCATTCAATATCTGATGTAGCAGTACAACGGATTAACGGAATAAGCGGATTACTTTATTGGCGGCCTTGAATCAATCCGTTTATTCCGTCAATCCGCTGTACTAAATAATGGAAAAACCAACCAGGAAAACATAAATATGTCTAATGTCAAGTTTTATGATTTGCATCCCCCTTTAGCAAATCTGAAAGAAGAAGTATTAAATGGTTTATCAAGCCAACCCAAAGCGATTTCCCCTAAGTTCTTTTATGATCGCGAGGGTTCTCTATTATTTGATAAAATTACCGAATTACCTGAATATTATCCAGCTCGGACTGAAATAAGTCTGCTCAAGGAACACGGCGCAGAAATGGCTTTACAGCTAGGAAAAAAAAGCCTGTTGTTAGAATTGGGTAGTGGCAGTAGCCAAAAAATTCGTCTGCTACTTGACGCGCTGCAACCTGCCGCCTATATGCCGATGGACATTTCCAAAGAACATCTATGGCATTCGGCACAAACCTTGGCAACAGATTATCCTGACTTAGATATTCATGCGGTTTGTGTGGATTATTCAAGTGATTTTCATCTACCCTATTCGCCTGATTTCATGGCAAAATCGGCATTTTTTCCCGGCTCCAGCATCGGTAATTTTGAGCCTGTTGAAGCCCAGAAGTTGTTGCAACGAGTCGCACAATTATTAGGGCATGGCGGTGTTTTATTAATTGGTGTTGATCTCAAAAAAGACTTACCAAGCCTTAATGCCGCTTATAACGATGCCCAAGCTGTCACAGCGGCTTTTAATCTCAATTTATTGGCACGCATCAACCGTGAATTAGAGGCTCATTTTGATTTATCCTGTTTTGAGCATCATGCCTTTTATAATGAGAGGTTGGGGCGTATGGAAATGCACTTAGTCAGCAATACGCCGCAGACAGTTAAAGTGGAAGGAAAAAGTTTCCTGTTTGCAAAAGGCGAGAGCATTCACACCGAATGCTCCTATAAATACACTGTGGAAGAATTTCACCATCTCGCCGCAGGAGCCGATTTTCAACCAAAACAAGTGTGGGTAGATTCATCTCAATTGTTTAGCGTTCATTGCCTACAAGTGGGTTAGCAACGATACCATTATTAACTGATGTGACGCAAAGCGATTCTATTCGAGCTTAGAAATCCGATTTTTTTCAAAGATTTCTTAAACCTCGTTTTTCTCGTTCCCACGCGCCGGCGCTCATCGTTAGTCATAAGTATCTAAGTAATTGAAATAATATTTTGTAGGGTGGGTAGAGCGATAGCGAAACCCACCACATCGCCGAAAATGGTGGGTTTCGCTTCGCTCTACCCACCCTACATTTTATGACATTTTGACTTATGTATAACGATGAGTGCGCCGGCGTGGGAACGCATTATCGACGCGCCAGCGTCGAATTTTTCTCGTTAGTTGGGAACCAGAAAATCAATTTTCACCCTTGTTTGAATCAGAATTTTCAGAATTTCTGAATTTTCAGAAGACTTATTTTATGGCTTTTCAAAAGGGATGAATTATTATAAATATAATTAAATCAATAAATTAATAATGATAACCTGTTTTTTCTTTAATTCATTCTGAAAATTCTCAAATTCTGAAAATTCTGATTCAAATATTGGAGTGAGAATCTATCTCTAATACCAATTTTCACCCTTTTCTGGTTTGAATCAGAATTTTCAGAATTTGAGAATTTTCAGAATACTTATTTTATGGATTTTCAAAAATGACCAAATTCAACTTGCAGTTGATTATTTTATTAGGGGCGACTCTTTGGCTCAACAATGCGTTTGCCAAGCCAACCTCAACCATGACTCGGTTTGATCGTTTAACCAGTGAAGTCTGGCGATATGAGTCCGATTTTAAGAAAAACGATTTGACACCGGTTGCCAATAATATTCCAGGGCGAATCGCACAACCTCATAGAGATAAACCGACTAGAGTAACATTAAGTGCTGATAAATCAAAGCTTTATGTAACTTTGGCCGGCACTGAAAACAATCCTGGCAATGAAATATCGGTGGTTGATACCAAGACGAACGAAGTGATTAAACGCATTCAAGTGGGTAGCCGCCCCTATACTTCCGTTTTACACCCAGAAGGGCGGTTTTTAGTCGTGACTAATGAGTTTTCAAATTATGCGTCAGTTATTGATACGACGGTTGATAAAGTGGTCAACAGCATTCCTTTGGATTATTATGCTCAGGACCTTGAATTTTCACAGGATGGCACCATTGCATGGGTTGCGATTCGTTATTTAGACCAAGTGTTTGTGGTTGATTTAGAAATCAGTGATACAAAATTGGCTGGAAAAGTCCGTGTGGTGGGCGGGTTTGATGATGCCGCCTTTTATGGGCGTTCTGAATTAAGCCAAGCCACTTTGACTGATTTGCACAACCGTGGCTATTCAGATGCAGAAATTAAAACGGCATTAGAAGACAGTAGTGCTGGTGGAATTAATGCTATTTTAAGAGCCAAATGTTCAACCTGTCACAATTATTATGCTGGTGGGCTGATCACTGGACCAGATGCAAAGCTCAACTTTTTGTCAGCCGTTGAAAATTCAATCGGAGGGCAACCTTTTAAAAGTCCATTACTTCGGGCAGTCATTCCGATTGCACTGGGTGGATTTGGTGATCAAGATGAAACGGTTGAATTTCATCCCGGCGGTGTTTTATTTACAAAAGATGAACCCGAACTGCAAATCATTGCCGATTGGATTAGAAATGGCTATGGCGGTCCAGGGATTCCGGTAGGTAATGAGCAAGCACATCCAAAAGACTTGGCGCGGTATGGAAAATATCTTTTGGTTGGCAATACTGGGACGATGGATGTTGCTGTTATTGATACAGAAACCAATAAATTGGTGAGTGGTATTTATATCCAAAATGTCGCCAGCAATTTGCTGATAAAAGACGAATTATTAATTGTCGCCAGCATGGGCGTGGGTTTTGGGGCTGCGAAAGAACGCGATCCAGATGGGGCTGAAACGTGGGATCGTCACAATCCTGCCGCTCAATTTACGGTACTCAGGGATCCAGCCCAAGGTTATGATCCTTATCCCATTTACAAACAACACGTCATGGGGCCTTTTGATGCCGTTGATGGGACTTGGAATTTCAAAATGCGTGATATTCAAAATGATCTGATTGCGATTGATTTAAGTCATTTGGATTTTAGCGATAAAACCGAACTGGATTATGCGTTAAGAGCCAATAAATATGAAGCACATAACCATTGGGTCAGATATACCTCAGATACCGCCGAAGCAACGACTGGCGATATAAAAGGCGATATTCCCCCTGAATTACAAAGAGTGCCAGGCTCTTTTCCAGAATGGATGACGATTGTTGGTAATAAACTCTATGTCACGATGTCTGGCAGTTTTGAGGTAGTGGAATGGGAAATCAATATGAATCCAGAATCAACCTCAGAGCGTTTAGTCCCCATGAGAAAATTTGAGGTGGGATTTAGACCCATTGGCCTTACCGCTGGCAACAATAAACTCTATGTCGCCAACCAAATGAGTGAAACCGTTTCCGTGATTAATTTAGTCTCTGGTCAAATCACTGAAATCATCGTAGGTAATTTAACCCATAAAGCGGTTAGCACCGATGTAGAACGAGGAGATGTTGTGATTCATTCTACTCTCTTCAGTTCCGATGGCGATACTTCCTGTGCTCATTGTCATTATCATGATACTGGCGATGGCAGGGCTTGGGGTGCGGCTGAAGTGATTGGACAAAATAAATGGGGGCATCTCACAACGGGTGGCACTTTGGGTATTCCGCAAATAAAAAATATCTACGCCATCCAACCTTATTATTTTGAAGGCACCCATATTTTGGAAGAAGGTCAAGGTGCTGATATTAATGAACCCGCCAGTTCTATTGATTTCGATAGACCGATTTGGGCAGGGGATTACAGCCATCTCAATTCGCCAGTGCCAGAAAAAGATCGGCGTTTAATGCACGAGGAACTGAAAGAACGGGTTGAAACGAATAAACTGGGTTCTAAATGGTACGATTTGGAACATAGAAGAAATGAATTTTTTAGGGCGCAATCACTCAAATATTTTTCTAAAGCTTATGATCTCAAAGATTTTTATCGCTTTGTCGGTGCAGAGATGGGTAACGACAATCGTTTATTACCCAATCCGTTTGATAAACAACATCCTTCGGTGAAACGCGGCGAACAATTGTTTAATTCCGCGCAAGTGATGTGTTCTGTTTGTCACACAGCCCCTGAATTTACCAATAAATCGGCTAAACTGGCGAATAATGACAGACGGGCGTTGCCCCAACTCACTACCATGACGAGACGAGATGCTTCCTATTCTCTGGCAAGTGTTTTTGCAGTTGAGACGGTTAATGGGGATCCATTAGGCATTCAACATGAAGACAAGGGGCGGTTTGAAGATAAAGAAGGCTCATTTACCACCATGACGCTAAGAGGGATTTTTGATAGGCCCCCAGTCTTCCTTCATCATGCCCGCGCCCGTTCATTAAGAGAAGTCTTGCTGACTCCCAATCATCCCGCTGCCAGAAAATATCTGTTTCCAGTGTTACTCGGTGATGAGGAAGTCCGAGCTAATCGAATGGAAATGGGATTTAACGAACTGACTGAAAGAACTTCAACAGGCAGTCTGGATAAGACCAATCAAATTCTGGATAGTCATGGTGGAACTTCTCATTTAACCCCACGACAAATCAATGATTTGTTAAACTTTATGATGAGCATTGAATGATGAAAAAATGGACGATATTTCTAATTGTCGTAGCTGTTGCGTTAATTTATGGTTTTCTTATTGATGAAAAAACGGGTGAAAAACAAACGGCTAAAAATACCAAAGATGTGAAAATCATCCCCTCATTATATTTCCATGATGAAAAGGGTTTAGTCAAACGTGAAGCGGTATTAATGGGAACGCCATTTGTTTTTATTGCTGAAGGTGACAAAAAAACCGTTATTGATGCCATAAAAAAAGCAACCGAAGCAATTCGGCAAGTGGAAGCCCTTGTTAGTTCGTGGAAGCCAGAAAGTGAAATTTACTTGTTAAATCAACAAGTTGGGGACTTTATTAAAGTCAGTCAACATACCCTGCACTTATTAAAAGTGGCTAAAATTGTCCATCAGGAAACTCAGGGTGCTTTTGATATCACTATCGGAGCAGTTTGGGATTTATATCCCTTTCGGGACAGCTCAAAACCCATTCCCTCTGATTTACAAATTCAAGAAAAGTTGCAATTGGTCGATGCCAGTAAAATTGAAATAGATGAAGCGCGAACTCTGGCAAAAATTCCCGAAAACATGAGGATTAACATGGGCGGCATTGCGAAAGGCTATGCAGCGAGTATTGCCATTAAGGTTATGCAAGAAATGGGCATTAAAAATGCCGCCATCAGTGCCGGTGGAGATACTTATTTGCTGGGTAAAAAATCAACGGGGGCTTGGAAAATAAGCATTGAAAATCCACGTTGGGAGGGAAGAAGTATTGAACATTTTTTTGCAGAGAACCTGTCCGTCGCAACCTCTAGTGATAGTAAACGCTACATAGTCAGAGATGGCAAACGCTATGGACATATTTTAGATCCAAGAACGGGGAAACCAGCCAATGATATCCAAAGTGTCACCATTATAACGCAAGACCCGACTTTAGCAGAGGTCTATGCCACAGCCGTCTATGTGATGGGAGTCACCGAAGGACTAAAATGGGTAGAAAAACGCGCCGATATTGAAGCATTAATTGTTGATGCAAATGGTGAAGTCCACAAAACTTCTGCTTGGAACAACGTCACAGGAAAAAAATAATGGTTAAAAATCTCTGTCTAGGATTATGGATTGTTGCTTTTGCACATCCATCTATTGCGGAAACGGTTATTGATAAAACGGAAGTGAGTAATGAGGAATACAAGGCTTTTCAAATTGCAAATCCTGATTATAAGCAACCTAAGTACTGGAAAGAATACCGTTCAGAATTTTTCATTCATTCGGTGGCGGCAAAATTAGCCCCATTCAATAAGGAGACTTTTACTAAACCCAACCATCCCGTTGTTGGGGTAGATTGGACTGTCGCTAAAGCCTATTGTGAATGGAATGGAAAAAGATTACCCAGCAGACAAGAATGGATGCAATTTGCCGGCGCGAAAGAGAATAGAATTTGGCCTTGGGGTAATGAATGGGATTATTCTAAAGCCAATACGGGTGGTGAAAAATGGGGAGAGAATGATGGTTATATTTATTCAGCACCTGTTGATTCCTTTAAAGAAGGCGCATCACCATCAGGCGCGTTAAATATGGCGGGAAATGTTGCGGAATGGACGGCTGATCAGTTTGTCGTCGGTGGGAGTTCTAATAGCAGCCCCAGTGGAGTTAGTATTAAAAGTCACCTCAAACGAGAACCCGAATATCGCTCTTTTGATATTGGTTTTAGATGTATTTTGGAGAGATCAAATAATGCTCAATAAATACATTAAAGCAATAATGCCTATTGCCATTATCATCGTCGTTGCTCTGACGGTTGCCAATAACTATCTTGAGCATGATGTACATAAATGGCGGTATGATGGGAAATGTTTAGAGTGTCATTCTGAACATGAATATGTCGATAAGGTGAAACTGGGTTTAAGCATTCCGCCCTCTAAATATCATACGGAACAATTTCGGCAATATACGCATGGCAAACATTCGTCCGCTCAAAGTTGTTCCACCTGTCATAAAAAAAAAGACTGTTTGGATTGTCATAACTCTTTGCCTGACAGCCATACTCAGGATTTTGTCAAACCCGCCAGGATTGGAATGGAACGCCATATTATGTTAGCAAAAATGGGCATTTCAAGTTGTTTAACTTGTCATCAAAGTTTTCTCAAAGACTGTACGCCTTGCCATACACCGAGCGAGGTTAAACCTTGGGAAGAAGAAGGGCAACTCAACCTGATCCGGTTTTAAAACGGGTCAGGTTTGGCGATTGTTCAATAATTGATGTGACGCACTCTTTTGCTTAAACTCAACACCCCCTCGGGATTAAATCCCATAGGTGTTCGTGGTTTTATCAAAGAAAATAAAGGTTATTAACTGATAATATAGTTAAAATCAGTATCTTATTAAAATTTGGTGGTCGTTATGTAGGGTGGGTAGAGCGATAGCGAAACCCACCATTTTTCAACGGTGCCACTTCGTTCCTTTCGAGGCTATTCGAGGTTTAAGTTTTTTCGATAAAAAAACTTAAACCTCGAATTCGAGGTTTAAGTTTTTTCGATAAAAAAACTTAAACCTCGAATGCTTTTTCTTTAAAAAAACTTTAGCCTCGAAACCACCCTACATTAAGAGATACCACCAAATTTTGATAGGATACCTCTTTGTCAAGTTTTTTTTTGCTTGTTACCACCGAATTTTGATAGGATACGAAAAGTCGCTAAAAAATATATTGGTCGTTCGTTATTATCCGCTGCCCATCAAGCGTAAACGTTCTAATATTCTTGAAGTTTTGGTTAAAAAAGTGTGTGATAAAGGAACTTTATGTTGTCGAGCGGTTGGTTTTTGGAACCCTTCAGAGAAATGTTATCATTGGTATATAACTAATGAAGGTAGCCGCTCATCTATCCATTGTACCGTTTGAGATGGCAAATTGAACTGATTTTTAAAGTTTGTAAACAATCTTTAAATGTGAATCGTTTAACTTCTAATAATAGTATTCGAGGCTCAAGTTTTTTGAAAAAAACTTGAGCCTCAAATATCATAGAAAACCTTTTATTGGCTTCGATTGTAGCTCATCTCGCTTCACATACCATTTTAGAACTATAGTTTGTCAGATAAATAATGATCGAGGATCACAAGGGCAGACACGCAGGTATGCCCCTACAAGTACGTTATTTCATACGATTTCAGGTAGGGGCAATTCGAGGTTCAAGTTATCGAAAAAACTTGAACCTCGAATCGAATCCTGTGTGTTCGCCCTGATTGTGATCGAGGCTAAAGTTTTTCTTCAAAAAACTTTAGCCTCGATCATTATTTATCTGAACATCTATGAACCTATCCCACTATTCAAAAATGCAGAATAATGAATAAAAATAGTTGGTTTTTTGACAAAAAATGAGGTTTAAGAAATCCGATTTTTCCAAAAATCGGATTTCTAAGCTCAAAAACGAATAGTGGGATAGGTTCATAGTAATACCACAATTAACCAAAATAAAACAACTTGTTATTTCTGTTCAGAGAACGGCTAAAGTTGCTATATTACTTGCTTTCGAGGTTTGAGTTTTTTGAAGAAAAACTCAAACCTCGAAATGATTTTTTTAATTTTAATGGTTCAAAAAAATATGCTCAAATTTTGCTCAATAAAATTCTGTTATTTGCGGATGAAATTTTTGTTCCGAATTTTCGACATCGAGATTCTTCTTTAGCATCTGTTAGTAAGTTATTGGATGGGCTTTTTTGAAAACCACGAACACCTATGATTGTTGTAGGCTGCACACCTTTATGGTTGCCCTGAGTTGTTACGAAAAAACAAACTTTAGCCTCGAAGGGAACTAGAAAATGGCGTTGCACCAAAAAAAACCTTGCCCACTCGCCGTCATTTTTCCCAAAAATTCGTTACAATCTTATGTTTCTGATTTTGACTTATCCCTGCTAATAATTAATCCCTGTAGTTAAGGTTTTGATAATTTATATACTCATCGCGGGAGTAAATTGAACTTTTTAGAATTCGAGGTTTTAGTTTTTTTGAAAACTAAAACCTCGAAGCCAGTTTTTTCAAAAAACTGACCGTTTCTTGTTTCACTAAAAACGGTTTTTTTACCTCATTAAAAAGTTTAATTTATAACTGCGCTCAGTATAATGGAGAAAAACAATGGCATTTAGCAATTTCAAAAGTATCAAGCAAGTCATTCGACAGTATCCCCTGAAAATAAGCCCAGAAATTTTTTTGCCGGATGAGCCAATTGAGATACCAACATGGTTTATGGAAAACCTCAATTTTTCATTGAAAACCCAAGCAGTTGATGAAGATGAAAATGAGTTTTTCTTCTGCGAAAACTTTATTTTCCCATTTCTGCAACTGGCATGGAAAGCACATCATAAAAAATTGAAGCTTTGGTCTCATCAGACGCTCACTTGTGACGATGATTTGTCTGGAGAGCCTGATTACTTTGTCTCCGCTTGGCGTGATGAGGTGATTGATAAGTTGATCAATACGCCAGTTTTAGCGGTTGTTGAAGCTAAAAAGCAAGGTTTTGAAGGCGGTTGGGGTCAATGTCTCGCAGAAATGATTGCTTGCCAAAAGCTAAACCAAGATGAAAAGTTGACCGTATATGGCATCGTATCAACAGGGCTAAATTGGGAATTTGGTAAACTTGAGACAAATGTTTTTACTAAACATCTTCTCCCTTATTCGATTTCTGAGCCACAAAAAATATTTGGTAATTTAGACTTTATTTTCGCTGAGTGCGAAAAACAAGTTTAATAATCGCCTTGTCTTCCTCTTTACCAAGCGAGCGTAGTGGCACTTTAAAAATATCGGATTAATAAATCATGCAACTTCATGATACAAAACAATTAGTCGGACAAGAAGAAGCTGTGCTTCTATTTTTTACCCAAGGCTCACCTCGTTCCCACGCCGGCGCGTCAATGCCATTAAGTTAAGTCTTGGAGTCCATTCAAGGTTTGAGTTTTTTGAAAAAAAACTCAAGTCGAGGCTAACGTTTTTTTAAAGAAAAAACGTTAGCCTCGACTCGAAAACTTAATGGCAGTGACGCTGGAGCGTGGGAATGCATACTTTGACGCTCCAGCGTCAAGTTTATTAGTTCGACAATATAGTTATTGACAATCACTTGACGCTGAAGCGTCGATGTATGCATTCCCACGCTGGAGCGCTCATCGTTATACATAAGTCAAAAAGTAGGGTGGGCAAGGTTTTTTGGGTGCAACGGCTTCCTTAGCTTTAGAAGCCGTTGCACAACTTGCCCACCCTACAAATCGACAAATTGCTTTAAAATCACATATTTAAATACTTATGTATAACGATAAGCGCTGGAGCGTGGGAACGAGAAAACGAGAAAGAAAAACGCTTCAGCTTTGGCAACTTAATACCACTGATCATAAGCGTTTTTTTCTGGTTCCCACGCGCTGGCGTGGGAACCAGAAAAGCACATCCTCAATTAGCCACGATTTTTAAAACGCTCATCACCAGCGACAATCCCATTCCCATCAAGAAAGAATTAAACCAGCTTGCCCTCTTTAAATTAGGCAGTCTCGGACTGATTAAGATTGAGGAAAATAAGGTGAAGTCCTGGTGTGAATTGTATCGTCGCTATTTTAATCATCGTTTAAATACCTTCGCCAATGGTGAATGATGAATGGTGAATTATGAATGGTGAATTATAAATTATGAATAAAATCAATCATTTAAAGAAAAAAATCGTTCTTTATCATTCATAATTCACCATTCACCATTCATCATTTTAACAAATAGGAGTAAACAATGGATACCATTATCTCAACACTTGATTCAATGCTGTTTTCTGCACTTTCGCCAATCTTAGAAAAAGCGGCGGGTACTTTTATTGGCAATCGTTTCCATGAATTAAATGGGATTCGGAAAGAACAGAAAAAGTCGGCGCAACAGGCGATCAATCGTGCTTTTGAAGAGTGGATTATCGCCATATTTAATAATTTGCAAGCGCAGGAATTTGAAGAGAGCGACTTGCGACAATTTTTCGAGGATTACAAAAAAGACATTGAAATTTTTCTTAATGATCCTGAAGTGGCTGAAGAATTGCTGAAACCGTTTTTTGCTACCACAGAATATCGAATTGATAGTCATTTATTAGTGCGGCTGTGGAAAGCCCTCAAATTGCGTGAGTTGCCCGAAGAATTTGATGCAGCCAGTGTCAGTCGGGCTTATTTGAAGCGCGTTAAAAAAGCGGGTATTGTCACATCAGAAATACGGGAATTATTTCTAACGCAATTGGCTCAAGAGCAGACTGTTAAAACAGCTTTACAGTGGCTTGAGCGATCTGCAAAACAAGGAGTGACTCAAGCGCAAAATCTCATTTCCGAGATTAAAAGAGAAAGAGAAAGAGAATATGAACAGCTTTCTCTGGATGAATTACTAATCCGGGCTAAAACAGACGGAGAACAAGTGTACTATTTTATTGGTTTAAAATACTATCAAGGGAAGGAAGTAAGAAAAGATATTGATATCGCCTTAAAGTATTTTTATCAAGCCGCAAAGCAAGGGGTTATTGACGCGCAAAATCGGATTGGTGAGCTTGAAGCAGAACAGAATAAACAACGACCTCTAACCGAATTATTCATGAAGGCTAACAAAGGCGAAGCACAAGCGCAATATTTATTGGGATTAAGATACTATGAAGACGAGGATAAAGATATCTACACCGCTTTAGAGTGGTTTGAAAAAGCCGCAGAACAAGATGTCGTTGAAGCACAAGAAATGATTTCAGTCATTGAAAAATACTATGAACAATTGCCCTTACAAACATTATTCACACAGGCTGAAATAGGAGACAAGCAAGCACAATACTTACTCGGTTTGAAATATTATCAAGGTACAGAAGTTCAACAAAATATGAAGCTGGCTTTAGAGTGGCTTTATAAAGCCACAGAACAAGGGGTAATTAAAGCGCAAGACTTGATTATTTTAATCAAGAAACAGGAATAACATCACAGGCGGTTTGATGAAACAGTAGAAACAGCGATAAAAATGGAACGAGACCGTTTTCCATTACACAAAAAACCTTTCTCAAAGACTGTATGCCTTGCCATACACCGAGCGAAGTTAAACCTTGGGAAGAAGAAGGCAAAGCGTCCGGAGAATATGTAACGCAGCGAGAAATCCGATTTTTCCCAAAAATCGGATTTCTTTGATACTTTATTTTTTCAACATTTTATTCCACCGATTTCATCGGTGGCTATTCATGTTTAACCCCTTCGGGGTTGAAAATCACCCCAACGGGGTGAAATGTGAATAGCCACCGATGAAATCGGTGGAACAATGGGAGAGTAATTGGAAATCAAATGACTCAAATTCATCGTATTAAAGACTTTAGGAATCAAATTGGGGCGGAATGGGCTACCATACTGCTTTTGCTTCCGGTTGCTACTTTTGGCAGTATTTATTTTGGTTTAGACGCATTTATCGTTTTACTTTTATCGACTTTGATAACAATGATTGCGGGGGCAATTATTGCTTGGAGCGATGGTAAAAAAGTAAACGTATTTAACCCCGGCAGTATGGTGACTGGTTTGTTGATTGGATTAACATTAAGTCCCCAAACCCCTTTTTACATGATAATTGTTGGATGTTTTATCGCTGAATTTGTGGGTAAAACTGTTTTCGCGCATTTTAATAATTATTTCAACCCAGCCGTCGTGGGAAGAACCGCTATTGCCATTTTGGAAACTTATGATCCAATTGATTATGCGGATTTATCTACGGGTGCGAGTGCTTTATTTAAAGAAGCGGGTGGCTTAATTCCCCCTGATTACTGGAATGCTTTGTTTGGATTGACTAAAGGTTCAATTGGTGAAACCAGTGCATTGCTCTTAATTATCGTTGGTTTTTTCATGTTGAAATATGTCGTCATAAAGAGAGAGGCGGCTATTTCGATGATTTTAACTGTGCCAATTGTCGTATTTTTAGTACCAGATACGCCTGAAATTGTCGGTCACGCGCCTTGGGTTTCTGATCCATTGTTATATTTGATTGGTGGTCCCAGTTTTTTCATGGCCTTTTTTTTCTTAACTAGCCCAAGTACAACGCCTAATACAAAAATGGGAGGCATTTTATTTGGAGTTGGGGTTGGTGTATTATCCGTATTGGGAAAAATGTACACGACGATTGCCGGAGTAGAAATGTATAGTATTTTAATCATGAACTTTTTGGTTCCCGTTCTTGATTATCGAAAAGGCGTATTTCAATTTAAACCCGAAAAAGCGCAAGCTAAAAATTATAGTGTAACCTCTTTTTACACCACTAAAACAACCAAATCCTTGATTGAACTTGTTGAGTTTAATGTGCCTAGTTTTGCGGCTTATAATGAGTTACCCAAATTTGCTGAATTTCGCAAAATTATAGCAGAAAATCCTGCAAAAACAACATACTTGCAAAAAATAACCGCAAGTCATTTATGCGGCTGTGGTGGTGCTTTTATGCCGGTGGGTAAAAAATGGGAATTAGCGATAGCCAACACACCAAAATATCTGGTGGTTAATGGTTCTGAAGGTGAACCTTTTACTTTGAAAGATGATTTTTTGATGCGGAACTACCCGCATATTTTGCTGGAAGGAATTGCTATATCAGCGTGGATACTTGATATTAAAGAAGTTTACCTTGTCATTAATTCTGCTTACGAAATGGGTTATGACAAAATAAACCTCGCCATTGATGACTTTAATAAAACGTTTACAGAGAGCAAGATTCGCTTTTATGTTCAAACCGTGCCAGATTTATACATTCTGGGTGAAGAAACCGCCTTATTGAATTACATCGAAGGCCAGCGAGGTGAACCGAGATTAAAGCCACCATACCCACTTGAAAAAGGGCTTTTTGGTCAACCCACTGTCATAAACAATGTTGAAACATTAAGTTGGATAGCGCTTCTGCTTAATAAACCGGATTTGTTCAAAGAAGGGCAAATTAAATTAATCACCCTGTTAGACGATGTTGCTTCCATTCAAGAAGTGAGATTGGGTACAACCATCGACAACATTATCAAGGATAAAACCATAACCGCCGTAGAAATTGGGGGTGTTTCTGGTGGTTTCCTCCCCGCAGAATATTTTCATACCCCTTATGAAAATAAAGCACTCTCAAAATGGGGACTCAATATTGGCTCTGGTTCAATCAGAACATTTTCCAACCAAGCGGATGTTTTGGAAGCCGTTGTCAATACGGTTAAGTTTTTGCAGCAAGCGTCTTGTGGACGTTGTACGCCGTGTCGTATAGGAACTCAGGCTTTAGAGCAATTTGTCACTGAACAGTTAATGACTGATATTGATAAAAAAGCGATCGAATGGATATCTGAAGTGAGTCATACCATGCAACAAACATCAACTTGTGGACTGGGAAGAAGTGCATCTACCGCCTTGTTATCCTATTTAAAATATTTTGAGGGCAATAAAAAATGATAACAATGACGATTGATGCTAAAGTCATTACGACTAAAACAAACAAAACCGTGTTACAGGTAGCAAAAGAGAACAATATTTCTATTCCGACTTTATGCGCTTTTGCGGGTTTAGAAACGAGATCGGTTTGTCGTATTTGTTCTATAGAGGTTAAAGGTACCGCATTTTTGTCCCCGGCTTGTTCCACAATGGTTAAAGAAGGTATGGAAATCATCACCGATAATGATAAGGTGAGAAATGCGAGGAAGGTTCTTATGGAATTTATCTTAGCAGAACAGGGCGAAACAGAGAATTGGGGAGTTCAAATCAAAAAATTAGCGCGAGAATTTAATGTTGAAAAAGCGCGATTGAAATTAACAAACGATTCCGCTCGTTTAATTCCTCAATCTGAATATATTACATTAACACGGGCACTTTGCATTCATTGTGATCGTTGTATAAGTGTTTGTAAATATCACATTATCCACCGAGCAAAAAAAGGCGCGAGCGTCACACTGACATTTGGTGAGAATAATGAATCTCTTGATAAGACAAATTGTGTCCATTGTGGTGATTGTATTTCAGTTTGTCCAACGGGTGCATTGGCTAATGGTGAATGATGAATGGTGAATGGTGAATGAACCTATCCCACTAATACTTAACCCAAACAATATAACTACAAGGATTATTTATAAAAAAGGATAAATACTGAAGCATAAGTTTTCTTTATACAGGACATTTTTTATTGTTAGAATCAGAATTTTCAGAATGTTTGAATTTTCAGAATTAAAAATCAAGTAACAGGGCAACCATAAAGGATTGCCCCTACAACATTTCAGCCTATTCGAGGCTAAAG
>JAOZSV010000180.1 GCA_029939505.1 Thiotrichaceae bacterium
AAACATCGTTTCGCCGCTTAGAAATCCGATTTTTTTTCAAAGATTTCTTAAACATCTTGGAAACATAGTGCGTAACATCAGTTAATATTTATTCTGAAAATTCTCAAATTCTCAAATTCTGATTCAAATAAGATAGAAAGTGATATTTTAAACCATAATGAATATAACCAACAAATTCAAAGCTAAAGCGTTGAACTCCTATTCAAAGCTAAAGCGTTGAACTCCAAGTTTATGCGTGGGAACGAGAAAAGTGGTGGAAGGATAGGGGTAGGGAAGTGAAACTCCCCTCCCTCCGAACCGTGCATGTTCCCGCACACGGCTCTCCAGTCGATAGTTACCTCATCGGGATTGACACGCCGCAACATGAGCTTCATATAAAGTGAAAAGTCCACGTTTAGCGAAGAAGATATTTGGCCAACGTCTATGTATTGCCTTACTTTTCCCAAAAATTGATTTGCCGTTGTATTTGCATAATATACGACGCAAACGTCGGCGAATAAAACCATCTAAATATTTAAACAATTTACGTTGCCCATGTTTAAAATATTCAAACCAACCTTTTAACATAGAATTAAGTGTATCAATAACAAAGTCTAAACTCTTTCCACAGTTACGTTTGGTCTTTTGACGAATTTTATCTTTCAATGCTTTGAGACTTTTAGAACGTACATAACGTTTCCCAGCTTCAAAACGGTCGCCAAGAAATTCAAAACCTTGTTCTTGTTCCAAACAATTACCCATATGAGTTTTATCTGGGTGTAACTCAAGTTCTTGGTGTCCATTGTTGAACTAAAGTTAAAGCTGACTCAGCATCTGACTTATTCTGACTTCGAGGTTTAAGTTTTTCTACCGAAAAACTTAAACCTCGAATGCATATCTCACCATTTTAAATCCATTTTCATTGAGCAATAAATCTAATGGATGTAAGTATAAATTAGCCAATAACGGACTCAATACTGCACCTTGAGGTGTACCTTTTATCGGTGTCCAACTTTCCAATCCATCCATAATTCCTTGTTGAAGGAAACTTTCTATTAGCTTCAATAGTTTACTATCACTAATCTGAGAGCGAATAAGATTCATAAGCCCTTTATGTGGAATATTATCGAAGTAACCACTTATATCAGCATCTACTACCCAAGTAAATCCTTCTTTCAGTAAATTATCAACTTCTCGTAAAGCATCTTTACACCCTTTACCTGGTCTAAAACCATCGTCTCCAAAAATTGATATTCAAAAATAGGTTCAATCACCATTTTCAAAGCAGTTTGGACAATACGGTCTTTTACCGTTGGTATACCTAAAGGTCTAGTTTTGCCATTATCTTTAGGGATATGCACTCGTTTTACCGATTGCGGTTTGTATCTTCCCCATCGAAGGTTTTCTGCCAATTCAGTTAAATAAACATCTGCTTTCGCTTTGAATTTATCTATAGTAATTTATTCCAGCGGCTCCTTTATTAGCAGCAACTTGTTGCCATGCTATTTCCAGAGTCCGTTTACGATATACCTTATCACAAAGGCTATGCCATTTACCTCCATTAACTCCGTTCACCAGAGTGGTCAACATACGTTCAGTCCAAATCGACGTTTCTATCCAAGGCTTAAAAGCCTTTAATTGAATTTCTATTTCATGATTAGCATTATTTAGCACTGTTGAAATTGCTTTTTGCCACATTGATTTGTACCTCATATATCTTATCTTCCTACCCCCCTTCCCTAAATGTGGTTTTGGTTTCCACACATTTCCACCATTTTCCATTAATAATTTTAGGTTTGTGTTTGTTTTCTCTGTTACTGACTGGTTTCCCGCCAGTGCCACCATATTCTCACCATGTTATTAATTTTCAACGATTTACAGTACTATGAGGGTTCTGACTCCTATACCTTGTCACTTCAAAGTATAGGTCTCCCCATTTATCTCGTTTCACCTTCATTCCATTCCATCTCCAACCACTTTATACCGTCCAATTATCGCTTTAACCATCATAAGTCGCGTAATTGATGAGTTTCAGACTTCGCCAAGGAACGGCAAGCTCGTCACTGTATTCAGCCGAATCGAGTTCGTTAACCGACGGACTGAAATTTCGTCTCCAGTTGCTCTCCACCTCATATCGCTATGACGCAGTTACTTTCGACTACAAAGTTTATGATATACTTTGACATGGACTTTCACCATGCTGATAAAACGCCTTCATGGGCGCACCATTCACAAACAGAGTTTGGGAACGAGAAATAGTTGCATACTCATTTTATTCTCGTTCCCAAACAGAGTTTGGGAACGAGAACCCAAAGTCTATCGGCTAAAATTCGTTTTCTAGCCATGTCACAATATTTTCATCATTCTCCCATAACGGTTTTTTCAACCGATAACCATGAATATCCGGTTCAATTTCAATCGGGTTTGGAAGTTGACCCAACTTTTCATATAACTCTTTTACTACGTGTGAATTTGCTTTTATGACATTTTCTAAATCTTCCTGAACGGAATTTTCCTCAATATCTACGTTTAGCCGTCCTCTCAATTCCCCATACCCATCTCCTTTCACAACTAAAACGATATATTGCGATTTCCATTCGCGTGCCGTTTTTGATTGACGCTGAGTCAAATGAACTTCTGAACCTGATGTAAATTTGACTTCCATCGTGATTTTAGAAGAGATTTTAATTTGACAACAATCACAACCAACGTTTTCTTCAGGCCAAATTTCTAAATCACCGCCGAAGTCGATCGTTTTGATCTTTAACCCTTTGTCACGGAGTATCTTTCTTATGATTAACTCCACATTTTCCCCGATCTTTTTGTTAATGGCCTTTCGTTCACGATCACTATTTTTTCGTTCGCGATTTTCTTCGTCTTCTTTCACAAGGGACTGCAATGTTGGAATTGAATATTGTTCAGCCATTTCAGACAATTTAGTCATTTCATATTGTCTGCGACAGGCCTGAAAAAATGTCACCGCTTCATCAGTATAATCGGAGGCTAACACTTTAGAGAACGCCAAAGCAGCTTGTTCAGATTCTTTGAAATCATCTGATGTTTGTTTAGGTTCACATAACTTACTTGCGAGATGAGATTTACCATCTTTAGCCTGAAAACATGCCTTTCCAAGAACGTCTGACAATCTTTTGTAGTCTTCCTTGTGTTGTTCATCTAGTTTATCAAGAAAATCACAACTAATTAATTGTCCTAATTGTTTAGCGAGCTTTGGTGACACTTTAAATTTGCTTTCACCCATTTCTAAATTAATCGCATCTGCCAAATAATGAGGTACTGGCTTTTCTTCAGGTACTAATGTCTTTAAAATTGTCCATTGTTTATTTGATATAATGGTGCCGGGTGCGATGCTACTTTTAAACTTATCCCAAGTAGCGACTTGTTCAAAATAGACTTTTCCCTGTATAACGCCATTTGCAACAAACTTAATTTCATTAAAGTGAGTCAGCACTTGGTAACCACCCGAAAGCCCTG
Source organism: Thiotrichaceae bacterium (assembly GCA_029939505.1). Classification (GTDB taxonomy): domain Bacteria; phylum Pseudomonadota; class Gammaproteobacteria; order Beggiatoales; family Beggiatoaceae; genus QNES01. Next base: position 3,472 of record JAOZSV010000180.1, read on the forward strand.
TCGGAAAAGCAGGATGTTTATCTAGCAGTTGCCTGAAAAAGATAAAATCTCCTAACTTTGATGATTCGTTGTTCTTTATTCCGCTATCTCCCAATAATTTCCACATTGAATACCAGAAATCATAATTTGAGAGTTCGGCTGATAAACCTAATTTTTCGTTAAAATTGAAATCACTTTCTTGAGATTTTTTGAATAAATCACACAACTTTTGTCCAATAAACCCACATAAACGTTTAGTGACTTCTTGGTTATTTTCAGAATGGAGTGCTAATTGAGCGCGTCCAATGTCAATATCAAAACGCCCGTTGAGTGCAAAATGAAAGCCCATTGATTCTTTAAGGGGAGCCGTTACCCAAATATCAGGGATATGTTCGGGAAGTTGTTCAACGCCTTGACTCCCTAAGCGCATCAGAATACCTTCTTTGTTTTGGTTCTGAATGACTAAAACGGTGCTAGGCTCGTCTTGCTCAATATCTAATTTTAAGTCACCAACATAGACTTCCTTAATGATTTCTTCAGGTTGCCAAGTCACAGAATGATTGCCACTTTTCGAGTCTAAATCACAGTTTTTTATACGTTTGGCAAACACTAATAAAACAGCGACAACCTTTTTAAATGAGTCAACAATGTCATTTGGGGTACCATCATCAATGGCTAACTCAATAAGTGTGCCGACAGGTGAATTATCAGGGGTTTTATTTCGCAAAGAAGTGAGTAATTTTGTCCTTTCTTCATCAGGCAGAGGGATTGGCAACAGTCCCGCAATAATCTGAAAACCTAATTGTTTGCTGAGAATAGTCGGATGTCCACTCAGAATACGAGGCTGTTTGCATATCAGAAAGACGCTTTTGAAACCTAATCCAAATTTTCCCGTGACTTTTTCGTTTTTATCAGAACCTGAATTAAGTACCAACATTTTCTTTAAATCATGATCAAAACCCCGTTCCCTACCCTCATCGGCAGAAAAATCACCGTAACGAAACCAATTAATGGGTCGTCCCCAATGCGTCACTGTCAGCGTCGTCTCATTCCAACTCAACGTAAAACGCTGTGATTGTTCTAGTTGGCAAGACATCTCTTCAAGTTCCACAACAGAATCGTCTGCATTTTGAAATAATTCAAAGGGGACCGATTGATGATTATATTGATAATTTGAAGCAATCTTCGTCCTGATCGCTTCAAGTATTGAGTTTTGTTCTTCCTGTTTGCTTTCAATTAATTCGCCTAATTTTGTTATAAGCGATTGTTCTTTTTGATAATATGCTTTAGCATCCAAACTGTCTTGAGGAGAATCAAGTTTTTCCCGTTCTTTAAGTAATTGACGAAAATCATATCCTGTATAATTTAATTGCGGTAGATAAAAAAATGCACTTTTCAAAATCCATTGACGTGCAGTTCCTATATCTAATTGTTCTGGTTGAGAAAATTTTTCCCACAATTGTTCTAAAGCGTCGGTATTTTGTTGATTGTAAAGACATTCAAGCACTTTTGCCGTTGCGGCTTTGAGTAAATTGGATAGAGATTTTGAGTCATATTGTCTTTCTGTATCAATCTCTAACAAGCATAAGGCAATCCACTTTTTCCTCTTGCTAATATCAATCTGATAATCTGTATTCTCAATGGTTACTAAAAATGTGGAACAGATGTCGTCAAATTCTCGGCTATCATGATCAATAAAGATAGAATCTGCGGTTTCACATAAATCTGCTTCAAAGCGATCACCATCAAGAGCCGTTAATTTGACTTGACCACTTTTCTGTTGAGTCACATTAATTCTCACTGAAAAATGATCAGTGTTATCAATGTTTAAATCTTTCCGAACACTTTCAACAGTATGATGTTCTCCAAGGTAGTCTTGAGCCAGCTGAGATATAAAAGAGGTATTTATGCTATTTCCAGATTTACGATCTCCTGATAAGACAGCATCACCCAACAAGGCTAAAAAAATGCCTATCAGTTCATGGTTAATTTTATCTGTCCATTTGGCAAAATACGGTTCAAAGTAAATAATATTTCCCTTATCTACTACATCCGCCTTTGAGGAATTAGCTGTGTTTTTCTGAACGGTGTTTTTTATATGATGCCGTAAAATGTTACCCTGCGTATGATCCAATAAATCATTCTCATCAATATTCTGCGCTTCCAAACTGAGTTTTGAGGGTGATTTCCACTTACCGGCTCTGCTTAATAATGGAATTTTTCTGAAAATGTCATTAAAATGCTCATCAGCGACAGCCATTTTTAAGTAGCTGTTGAACACTTCCAATATGCTTGTTCTATTCGTTGGAAAATTGGCGTGTTGTTCTTTAAGCCAAAGCAACAATTTGACTAATCGCTTAGTTGGCATTTGACCAAATAATTCGCCTAGCAGAGATTGCACCACCTCAGAGTATTGTTTTTCTGCTATTCGTATAACAGCCCATGCTGGTAAATGTTCCGATGTAATGTCTCTAAACACGGTTAAACATTTTCTAAATGGAAATGTGTCATTTGTAAAATCACCTAACCGATATTTTTCATTTTCATTCATAATGAAGCCAAGAATTACTAAGCCTTCACTGCCTGCTGCAAACGTAGGTAGATCACATAATTTCTGAAAACTGGCGTGATGTTGTATTTCTTGTTCGAGTTTTAAATAATCCCGGTAATCTGGATGAGTCAGTTTATCAATAATACCTTTCACAGTATCTTTAATTTCAGGTAAATAAACGACCTCTTCTGGTTTTATAGGTGTACCATCTTTATCAATGAGCCAAGCTTTTTGGCGTAATTGTTGTTTTTCAGAATCAGAAAGGGATTTAATGTCAATATATTGAAGGGCATCTAAAATAGGTTGACAAAGCTTATGCGGTTCTTTATAAGACAGGGCTAACTCTATCGCCTTCGTTGGCACTAATTCTTCAATACCAATTAAATCTTGTTTTGCCGGTGCTAGATTATCTTTAACACTCGAAACAAAAACATCATTTATTAAATAGGTTGTTTCAGCACGCGCTGTCAATATTGGCTCAACAAAGCTTTTATGTTTTTCAGCATCAGATAAATACCATAAAACAGGTTTATCATCCAAATCATATTCAATCTGAAGTATTAGTAAATAGCGGATTCCTTTCGTAAAAATGCCAGCTTCTATATTACTATCCAATAATTCTTGAAGCAACTCAGCGCGATCTTCTATACGATGGTTTAGAGATGGAGCTTGAGACAATGCCATTAAACAACCGGCTGAGTCACACGGAACAATCTTATTTTCTTCGACAATATCACTTAATAAATCTACAACTGCTTTTTCAATAATGATTACTGTTGCATCGGCTAACACACTTTGCAAAGGGTTAGCAAATTCTCTCTTATCTTGCACATTAGATAAGCCGGGCTTGTGACGAAATAAAGTGCCTTTTTGATAAGCACTGATGATATCTTTTAAGGAAACTGTCGTTGTTTTATCTTGAGAAGTTCGGCAATTATGCGCTCTTAAAACTCTTAAATCAGGGTGTTTTTTGACGAACGACTTTTTATCAACGACTAAAAGTAATATTTGCCGTGCAATATCAGCACAATCATCTACAATGTCTTGGTATTCCTCTTTCTGAATAAGGGTATTTAACTTTTTTAATATAATAAGTGCTTCACCCTCGCTCAATTCCTGTTTAGGCGTTGTTTGTATAGCCGACAAATCAAAATAATTCTCGCTTTTTTCCCATATTTTTGACAATCGAGGAATAAGGATGGCATGAGTGTCAAGTTTATGGAGTGCCAAGAAAATTTTGGCCTGGTAAGTTTTGCATTCTATAAAAAAGCATTTTTCTGGTATGAAGTTTAAAAACGCTATCATCAATTCTTTGAATTGATATAATTTATTCGCATTGAATCGAGCAAAGGCTTGTCTAGCAATATCGCAAAGCCTATCTTGAATAATTTTTTCATCGCATAAAGAGTTAGCACATAGCCTTAAAAAGTCCAGTAAGTACTCAAGTCGTTGTTGATTTTTAAAAACTGAAAAAACATGTATGTCCTGCAATACGGTTTCTAACTGATTTTCTGACCAATCAGATGATGATATGCTCAAATTGGGTGCATCAATGAGTGTAATAAGGCAATCCTGAAGAGATTCAGATTCCAAATTGGGTAAAACTTCCCAAGCTAATAAAGAAGTTTTATCGGTATCAGGTTGTGGAATGGCCAATAATGGCTTTTTAGCGTCAATATATTGCCATTGCCATTCTTGTTCATCTACGGCATAACCATATACCCACTGATGTTTATGACAAATATCATTGACATATTTCTGAAATAAATCAGAGTTTTTCAAGGCATAAGATAATGCCCAAATATTTTCTGGGGCGGGATTATGCTTTTTGACAAAGAGATTTAAGGCGGGTAAAACATTTTTTAATGTGCCTTGAGTAATTAACAGTTGATTCCATGTTTGGCGTACTTCTGCCTCTATTGCCTCATCAGTTAATTCGCCCGTAGAATCAATAGAATTTTTCCATTCAATATGTCTGCGACCGGCATCAACAAAAAAATACCCATGCAAAAGAACAACATAATCTTTATCTCCCTCATATTGAACTTCTTCATTAGGGGATTCACTAGGATCACCTAAAGGCAGAAAGACGGCCCATTGGATCGATAATTTTCCTTTTTGTTCTGCCTGTTTTTGGATAAATGTGACCGCGCTATGAGCAAAAGCTTTATCCGGTTCTTGTATAGGCTTTCCCGTTTTACTATCAATTCTTATGCTAGTAGGCCAATTTCTGTGTTTGCGGATATTGGTTAAAGTGCGACTATTTAAAATGATCTCGTACCCTGAAAATGCTAGGGTATTATTGTCTTCGTGATCAAAATGGCTTATTTGCACACTTCCACAAATTTCATGCGGTTTTTCAGCGTTTTTTAGCGGATAATGACGGCGTGAACCTTGTAAAATCAAGTGAAATTGTGCTTGCAATTTGGCTTTGGAATTGGGTAGCCAATAAGAAACTTCTTTAAGGGAACGTAATAAAGGCAATAAGATGCCTATTTCACTCGCTAAATTAGCCGGAAATATTTCATTCGGTGGCGTTTTTTGATCTCCTGGAAACTCCTTCATGATCACGCCGACTTCATCTTCTTCACCTTCCTTAGTTTTTCTTTTCCTATGACTCTCTTTACGCAAGGGTATCCATAAAATAAAAAAATGTGGTTTATAATTTTCTTGTCCTAAAATATCCTTGAAATGATCTTTGACACACTTTTGATCCGCTTCTGAAAATTCTTCCCAATTTGGATGAAAAGGATCAGCAAGTTCGTTTGGTTGTGGATTAGCTTCTGCCCAAGGATTAAGAAAATTACACGCCGGAAAACGGGAGTCAAATTCTTCATCTGGTGAATACGCTAAATAAAAAAAAGCCTCACAAAGATGAAAAATACTCTTTTGCCCCAGTCCAAATTTACCAATTGCCGCTTGCTCCCCCTCTTTTTCACTATCGCCGAAACGTCTAATTGCTTCAGCATCAGAACGTTTAAATTTGCCATCATTGATAAAAAAGACTGAAGGACCTTTTAATAATGGATGTTGAGCATTCAATAATTCTTTGCTCCAACCAAAGTCTAGTCTTTCCGAATTGCTATCGTCAGCATTTTGTATAATTTCCTTAATAATTGAAAACCCAGATTGATAACGATCCCGTAAATCGCTAACGATTCGTTTAATGGTTGTTAATGGACGATGTTCAAATCCGCTCATAAGTTAATTTTCCTCGTTCCCACCGCAGAAGCATGGGAAAGCATACCAAAAAAATTAAAGAAATTAAAGAGCCAGAGGCTCTAATTATTTTGTTGTTGAACAGAATGGGGTGCATTTTTATGCGTTAATTCTTAATAAACAGCACAATTGTGGCAATAAATCATGTTCACCAATGCAAGTCAAATAACGAAGAGGTGACGCATTTGAAATAATTGTCTTCATCGTGAATTTTCCATTTCATCACTGATGTGACGCAAAGCGATTCTATTCGAGCTTAGAAATCCGATTTTTGAAAAAATCGGATTTCTTAAACCTCATGCGTTCAGAATTTTGCAAGAACCTTTTATGTCTGTTATGTTTTCTTTAAAAGAGATTCAATTAACGAAGGTGAAATTTTAATATTAGTCTGTAATAGTTTATCAATGGCTTGTGGCAAATTCACCTTCTGTTGACGATTAGCCAGTTCTAATACGCCTAATACACCCATAACGATTAAACCTTGCCCTTTCGCAGTCAATCGTCCTTTCTTTTCATCCATTAATAATAAATCAGCTTTCTTTTGTTTGGATAAAAGAATCGCCTCAATTTCTCCAGCATCCAAGTGAAGTAATGAGCTATTATCATTAGAGTTTTTTACCTCACAAATTTCAATCCAAGTGGGCAGTGACAGAAAGTATTCGAGGTTTTAGTTTTTTGAAGAAAAACTAAAACCTCGAATGTTGAACAGAATGGGGTGCATTTTTATGCGTTAATTCTTGATAAACCGCCCTTGGAATCAATTCGAGGCTAAAGTTTTTTTAAAGAAAAAACTTTAGCCTCGACTTCAGTTTTTTGAAGAAAAACTGAAACCTCGAATATTGTCATTTGCATAGAGTTCAGCAACTAATTTCTTTAATTTATTATCATTATCTGTCCTCTTTTCTTCTAAAAATGTGACTATCACTTTGACAGGCTGAGTCAATTCCACTTTTTCTTGTAATAGTAATTGACCATTTTGATAAACACCTTCAATAGCTAACATGATATTCTCCTAAACTAAAAGACATAATTTCTCGATCCAAAACAATCTCTTCTGACAGCTTAACAAATTGCTAAGACTTCTCTTGTTTTAAGATAACTCGTAAGCCGCATATGGTTTGACTAGCCAGCGTAACTCGTGAGCCGTATATGTTTGATTGATCAATTGTCATTTGTAGGGTGCA
>JAOZSV010000375.1 GCA_029939505.1 Thiotrichaceae bacterium
GGATAGGAGTTCAACGCTTTAGCTTTGGATAGGAGTTCAACGCTTTAGCTTTGGAATTGATTAAGTCGCCAAAGCTGAAGCGTTGGACTCCAAAAAAACGCCAAGGCTGAACTCCAAAACGCCAAAGCGTTGGACTCCAAAATGGCAAAATTTCAACCCTTAATTCGTATTGATAACGACATGAAACATATCCGCAATTTTTCTATTATCGCCCATATTGATCATGGCAAATCTACTCTCGCAGATCGATTTATCCAAATTTGTGGGGGATTGACAGATAGAGAAATGTCTCAACAAGTCTTAGATTCAATGGACTTGGAGCGAGAGCGTGGCATTACGATTAAAGCTCAATGTGTGACTTTGAATTATAAAGCAAAGGATGGGCAAAATTATCAACTCAATTTCATTGATACACCTGGTCATGTTGATTTTTCTTACGAGGTTTCACGTTCACTGGCGGCTTGTGAAGGCGCGTTGTTAGTCGTTGATGCGGCTCAAGGTGTGGAGGCACAAAGTGTTGCTAATTGTTATACTGCCATTGAGCAAGGATTAGAGGTGATGCCTGTACTCAATAAAATTGATTTACAGGCTGCCGAACCGCAACGTGTCATCCAACAAATCGAAGAAATTATTGGGATTGAAGCCGAAAATGCCCTCTGTGTCAGTGCAAAAACGGGTTTGGGGGTTGAGGAGTTACTTGAGTCTTTAATACAACGTATTCCAGCACCCAAAGTTCAATCAGATGATCGTTTAACTGCCCTCATCATTGATTCTTGGTTTGATAATTATCTTGGTGTCGTTTCTTTGGTTAGAGTGATACAAGGTAGTTTGTCTAAAAAACAAAAACTTCTTGTGATGTCAACAGGGCGGCAAGTTCAAGTGGAAAAAGTGGGTGTTTTTACCCCTAAACCACAAGATCGTGATGTCTTGGAAGCGGGTGAAGTAGGATTTGTCGTCGCCAATATTAAAGAGATTGATGGTGCGCCTGTCGGCGACACATTAACAGATGCGTATGCACCGATTGATGTGCCCCTACCTGGCTTTAAAGCCATCAAACCGCGTGTTTTTGCCGGTTTGTTTCCAGTAGAAGGCAATGATTATGAGGCACTCCGTGAAGCATTAGCTAAATTGCGCCTTAATGATGCGGCTTTGCATTATGAACCTGAAACGTCGCAAGCGTTGGGTTTTGGTTTTCGCTGCGGTTTTTTGGGTATGTTGCATAAAGAAATTGTACAAGAACGTTTGGAGCGTGAATATAAATTAGATCTGATTACGACTGCTCCCACTGTGATTTATGAGATTCTGACTACTTCTGGTGAAGTTTTGATGGTGGATAATCCTGCGCTACTGCCACCAACCAGTCAGATTGCGGAAATGCGCGAACCGATTGTGGAGGCTAATATGTTATTGCCCCAAGATTATTTGGGCAATGTGATCACGCTTTGTATTGAAAAACGGGGGATTCAGAAGAAGTTGCATTATCTGGCTTCACAAGTTTCATTGACTTATGAATTACCATTGAGTGAGATGGTATTGGATTTTTTTGACCGACTTAAATCCGTTTCACGGGGTTATGCCTCCTTAGATTATAGTTTTTTGCGTTTTCAAACAGCTAACTTAGTTAAATTAGATGTTCTCATCAATGGTGATCGTGTTGACGCACTTTCCATCATCCTACATAAAGATAAAAGTTTATTACAAGGTCAACAACTTGTCAAAAGAATGAAAGAGGTTATACCGAGACAGATGTTTGATGTTGCGATACAATCGGCTATTGAAAGACATATTATTGCGCGTCAAACTGTTAAAGCATTTCGCAAAAATGTGACGGCTAAATGTTATGGTGGAGATGTGAGTCGCAAAAGAAAACTCCTTGAAAAACAAAAAGAGGGCAAAAAGCGGATGAAAAAAGTGGGTTCAGTTGTTATCCCCCAAGATGCGTTTTTAGCTGTATTAGGAATTGGAAAAAAATAAACGGAAAAAAAAATGAATTGGGACCTTGCAACAATTTTAGTCATATTAACAATTGTTTCTGGATTACTTTGGGTTTATGATAAAATGGTATTTGCTCCACGTCGGCAACGTGCATTGGAACGAGCTGATTTATCAATACCACCCAATGAAGCAGAACGTTTGGAAGCCAATTATACACCTGTTTTAGTTGATTTAGGGCGTTCTTTGTTTCCTGTTTTTTTTATTGTCTTATTATTGCGCTCATTCTTAGTTGAACCATTTCGTATCCCGTCTGGTTCTATGATGCCAACTTTATTGATTGGAGATTTTATCTTAGTCAATAAATTTAATTATGGAATCCGCTTACCTGCGCTTAATACTAAAGTGATTGATATTGGAAAACCAAAACGAGGTGATGTAGTCGTTTTTCGTTATCCAGAAGATCCGAGTATTCCGTTTATTAAACGGGTAGTCGGCTTGCCAGGTGATTTAGTAGAATATAACCATAAGCGTAAGATGTTGTATATCAATAATGAACCTATTGCACAAACGGTGGATGAGCAGAGGTATGTCGGTATAGGTGCGGGTAGTGATATGACGGGAAGGGAACGGCGCGTGGAGCATCTTTCTGATGTTGTTGATCATGCCATTTTAGTTCATCCTGATAGAATACGATATCTACCTGTTAAAAAGTGGGTTATTCCAGAGAATGAGTATTTTGTTCTAGGGGATAATCGTGATAATAGTAAAGATAGTCGTTTCTGGGGTACTGTGCCAGAGGAAAATTTGATAGGGCGGGCTTTTTTTATTTGGATGAACTGGGATTGGGCTAATGGTGGTATTAGTTGGCAACGACTGGGAACATATATTAATTAATGATGAATGGTTTTCGAGTTTTTAGTTTTTTTTCAAAAAACTAAAAACTCGAAATGATGAATGTTTTCGAGGTTTTTTCTTTAAAAAAACTGTAACTACTCAGACTTGAAATCAATTATTTCACCCCACACCTCGTTCCCAAGCTGGAGCTCTCATCGTTATACACCAGTCAAAAATGGCTAAATGTCGGGTGGATAAGCGTCGCGTCATCCACCTTTTTCG
>JAOZSV010000181.1 GCA_029939505.1 Thiotrichaceae bacterium
TCAGTAGCTTATATGGACGTACTCCTGAACAGCGGCGCGAATTTCGTCATCGCGTATTGCAAGTGCAAATTGCAGATTTACAACGAGTCGCCGCAACTTACTTACTGCCAGAAAAAGCCAATGTCGCCGTGTTAAGTGATGCAAAAGTATTAGCAGACTTGCCTGAGTTAGGATTAGAAAAGCGCGTGTTGTAATTCTGGAGTTTAAAGCTGAAGCTTTTTAGTCGTTTTCAGGAGTTCAACGCTTCAGCTTTGGATTAGTTTTTTCTGGAATCCAACGCTTCAGCTTTGGGTTATTTTTCTGGAGTTCAACGCGGTTTTCTGGAGTCCAACGCTTTGGGTTAGTTTTTTCTGGAACGCGGTTTTCTGGATTCCAATTTCCAAAGCTAAAGCATTCGAGGCTAAGAGTTTTTCTTTAAAAAACTTTAGCCTCGAATGGACTCCAATTTCCAATGCAGGAATTAAAAAAATATTATGGCGGTTTATGCAGAAACTCAATCCTGTCAAATTTTATCATCATTCAAAAACTAATAAAACGCTTTTAAAATCAAATAAATAAAAATTAAATTGATTACAAAGAAGCCCAAACGCGCAACAACAATTTTAAAAATGATAGACATTATTGATATTAATGAAAAATCACCTTATTTAAATAAGATCATAAAATTAGCAGATGCCAACAGTAAAACATTAGGTTTTTTACCAGAAGGTGCCTTTTATGATTTTGCCACTAAAAAACAAATCCTTGTGGCTCTTGATGACAAGGAAATTTTTTTTGGCTATTTATTGTATGCAATTAGCCAAAAAGAAGCATCTATAGTCCACCTTTGTGTTAAATCTTCTCAAAGGAGTAAAGGTGTTGCTAAAAAGCTCTTTAAAGAATTAACCAAAATAACTAGAAACTCGTTTAGAATTAGAGTTCATTGTCGTCGTGATTATGAAGAAAACCAAATTTGGTCAAAACTGGGTTTTTATGCTATAGGGGAAAAACCTGCAAAAACAAAAGGAAAAATTTTGACTATTTGGTGGTTTGAACATGAACATCCCACCATTTTTAATTTGGCACAACAACAAAACCTTTCCAAACTTAAGGTGGTTATTGATGCCAATATATTTGATGATTTGCAATGTACCCCACAAATGGCTACTGAAAAAGAGTCTCACTCATTATTAGCAAACTGGTTAAACGTTGAGTTGTGTCTAACCCGTGAAATTTATAATGAAATAGATCGTCAAGAGGATGGAAGTGAACGAAAGCGGGGCAAAAATTTTGTACATACCTTTGTTATAGTGCAAAATTTAGATGATAAATTTCAGAAAAATTGCGAACATTTACGCCATTTTTTTCCTGAAAAAATGAGTAGCCATGATGAATCTGATATACGCCAATTAGCACATTCAATTGCTCGTGTACCATTTTTCATCACTCATGATCAAATATTACTCAACAAATCAGAAAACGTTTATGAAAAGTTTGGAATACGCATTATGTCCCCATCTAATTTGATTATCCGTCAAGACGAGTTTATGAGGGAAACTGAATATCAACCCATTCAACTGGCAGGGCAAATAGAAATTAAACGTGTTCATTCTCAACAAATTTCCTTATTAGAAAACACGTTTTATGCTCGACAAAAACAGGAAAGCAAGGCAACGTTTAAACAAAAGTTGCAACCTTGTTTAGCCGAACCACATATCTTTGAAACCAAGATTGTGCAAAACAGTATCGGGCAAATATTGGCTTTGGTGGTTTACAAACGCAAAAAACAGGGTGAATTAGAAATTCCAATATTTCGTTTGCTGCCAAATACCCTATCAGCAACTTTAGCCAGATATTTGGTTCTTAACACAGTTTTAGAATCTTCTAATGAAAAACGTCTACTGACTAAATTCACTGATTTTTGCCTATCGGATGAGGTTGTTGACACACTTCAAGAAAATGGTTTTGTGTCGATAGATAATCATTGGATAAAGGCTAATCTGCCAGTTGTGGATACGACAAAAGAATTAGTTTCAAAACTCATTGCTTTAAGTACTGAATTGCCTTATGCCAATCAATACTTTAAAGATTTTACCGAGATTTTGAAAGCCGCTCATACTCATAGAATATTGGAGGTTGAACGATCTTTATGGCCTGCTAAAATAACTGACATAGATATACCCAATTTTATTGTCTCTATACGTCCCGAGTATGCTATGCATCTATTTGATTCCAATCTTGCTAAACAAGATATTTTCGGGGGAGAAAAAAGCCTTATCTGGAATGTAGAAAATGTCTATTATCGTGCAAATCATCCTCAAGTGCTTTCTGCTCCTGCCCGTGTTTTGTGGTATGTGAGTCAAGGAAGCGGTAATTATCAAGGAACAATGTCTATTCGCGCTTGTTCCTATATTGATGAAATTGTTATTGATAAACCCAAACCCCTTTATTCAAAGTTTAAGCGGCTTGGAGTTTATGAATGGAAAGATATTTTTGAGGTAGCACACCAAAACCATGATCAAGAAATTATGGCGTTTCGGTTTAGTCATACAGAAGTATTTAATAATCCTATTGATAGAAATGAACTCAAACAAATTTGGAAAAAAGAAACCGGAAAGAATTTTAATATTTTGTCTCCTATTTCCATTTCCAATCAGCTTTTTTTTCGTCTCTATCAAATGGGCGTTAAAACCACATCCAATACGTGATTTTATGTCAAGCAACATATTATTATCAATTCGCCCTAAATACGCCAACAAAATATTTGAACATATCAAAACGGTGGAACTACGCCGGGTTCGCCCAAAACGCTTAGAACCGGGAGATTGGGTGTTGATTTATGTATCATCTCCCGTTCAGGCACTTGTTGGCGCATTCAAAGTCGATAAAATTGTAAAAAAACCCTTAAAAGACTTGTGGCAGAAGGTACGAAAAAAAGCCGGAGTCACACGTCAAGAATTTGATGCTTATTATGATGGTGTATCTGTTGGCGTGGGTATTTTCTTTAAAGTTCAAGATGTTCAGAAATTAGATAAACCGATTACTCTTGATATTTTAAAACAACAACGTTTCCATCCACCACAAGGCTTTCGATACGCGACAGCAAGTGAAACGGCATTCTTCAATGATATTTTTGAAAGGAACGTGAATTAGCGCGTAGGAGACTAAATGAAAAAGAAAACCAGTGAAACTCAAAACTTCACTTACAACGACATCTATCTACCCATACTTCGCGGTGGTTACGATGTTGGCTTTAAACTGATTCTTGGGCCAACCGGGAATGGTAAAACCAGTGCGCTTTACGAAGATCATAATGGGGGCGATGAATTTGTTTTTAATGTTCTACCCAAACTGGGGAAAGCAGGTAGAAAAGCCATATTTACCACCCATAGAAAAAACATCGTCAAAGATGTCGTCAATGGTTGCCAAAATGCCGGCGTTAAATATGTCCATTTGCGGGCAAATGCGGACATTATCAAAGGTATTATCAAGAGGAAAGAGGGCGTCCAAAGCCTCATCAATGAATTGAGTGATTTGGATTTTTTTAGTTATACCACCAGATGGGTAGGCGCTGGTTATAAAGCTGTTGATGACAAATATATCAAAAAGCAATTTAGGATCATTGCTGATCTGGTCAGTATTGCGAAAAGTGGACGAGATGAGGCGGAAATACGCACTAAATGTGGACAATTATTAAGTATTTTCAAGAGAGCCATTAAAGCATTGTCCAAAGTTCGTCAAAAACGTTACGAACTTGTTCTAGGAAATCAGCTTGTCCAAGAACTTTTTCCTTTTATAGCTTTCAAGCATGATCCTGCTAAAATTGTTTTGTTGGCAACCCTACAACGATTGGGCCTCCCTTTTTTTGATGGCAAAAATGATCTGACATTGTATGACTTAAAGGGCTATGTCATTTTTATGGATGAGTTTGATTATCTGCCCACAGCAATGCTGGATAACATTATTGAGGGTAGAAAAAACATTCGTCCTGTCAATTTTGTCTCATTGTTTTGTGAATATTTTGCCGGCAAGAACAATGATCATGATGTGATGCAAAAAGCCATCGACATTGCGAGTGAATTTGAAAGCGACATGATGAAATGGGGTTTTTCATTTCCCCGAGGCAATACAGAAAAATACAAATTCTCTAATGCGGATGGGCTGTTCAGAAGAGGAGATGATTCAAATTTCGGATATATCTTTGATGGCGGATATACCGTTTCTTCAGGTGTGTTTTATCTCAGAGATGAAATCGAGTCTGATGGCGAAAAGTCGTTTGTTTTTACTGATAACGATAGCGATGCCTCTTTCTTGTCTTTCTATCAGATGGTAAAGTCTTTTGAAAACAAGATATTTAATTTTTTTAACAACCTTAGAAATAAGGTGCTTAAAGAGGACAAAAAATCTGGAAAAACAGAGGGTGCTACGTTTTACAACATCTTAGTGAGAGAAGTTTACAATGAAAATAACGATATCTCCGCCACGGAGTATCAAAAATTCATTGAAGACAACCATCCCGCAAATCGCCGTCCAAAGATTTCTATCCGGGAATTGCTTGACATCGTTAAACAGGATTATATCCATCATAAAAACAAGAGCAAAGAAACGGTTATTAGCGAATTGTTGTTGCCAGAGTCGGTTAAGCCGGTAGAATTTGACAAGGATGATGTCGAACTGTCTCCTGATTTAAAAAACGCTTTGTTAATTAATGAGAGCGCCATTAAACCAGCCGCCAAATGGGTTTTGCCAAATTCCAAGGATTTACCTCATGATTGGGAAACTTATATTTTTGCTTATCGTGGTGAAATCCGATTGCATTTTGCTACCGGCATTTCAGGTGTTATCAATAAACGCCTATCTTCTTATGTCTTGAAAAAAGGCACTGTGATAAAGCTTCGTAAATCCCCCACCCCCGAGAGTGATTTTAAAGCGTTGTCGATATATCCCAACATCAGACTGCTAGATTGTGATGACCGATTTTATTCTGATGGTTACAACTATAATCAAATTATAGATGGTTCTAATTTCCACAATCTCCATCTGGTTTATATCAATAATTACAACATGCCAATAACACCAGAAGGCAGATTGTTTGCGTTGACAGCGAGAAATCTGGTTTTTGGTTTGACGGCAACCGGAGATATTGAACGCCACTTTGGTTCTTTTGCGTTGCGCTGGCATAGCCATGCCTTGAAAATTTTTCAACAAGCACAAGAAGAAAGTGCTGATGGTTTTAAAGTCTATATTAATCAAGGCTTTGAGGCAGATGATAAAATGATTGCTGCCATGCTTGAGCAAAAGAAGGCGCTTAGAAAAACCAAGTTGCTGGGTAGTGTCAGAGATGCAGAGCCTCTTAATGGCAAAGATGAATGCTCAGAAAAATTGCTCAAGTGTTTGGAATATCTTGGCGCGAATGGCCTGTACCTCTATGGTGATGAAGATGTGAAAGAGGGCGTCAAAAAACGTAGGCTGAATAGAGTCTCCAGACATTTTGAGATATTGCGCTGGATATTAGAAGACAGTCAGCGAGAAACTCATCTGGTGTTTACAGACACCTTTAGTTTGACGCTGAAAATATTCAAATGGTTTTCTCAACTCAATCTCATTCAATCCGACGAGGCGCAAACGATTGATAACAATGATATACCTCGTGGGTTTCTTGATTTTCCTAACTATTTAAAGTTTCGTTGTGATGATCATGCTGGGAAGCCTCAAACTATCAGTGCGATTGAAATTGAACGTGTTGTACAAAGCGAGGATGGGGATAAAGGCATTCCCACGGTGTTTTCTTTCACACTGAATCAAGATTTGAATCAGCAAAAGAGTTGTTACGTTATTTTTGCCAATGCTCGCACTTGGGACAACATTTACGATAATAACAAAGAGTTCTACAATAAAATCTTTGACAAAGGTGCTCAAGAAAATCGGCGAGTTGTTGTGATGACGCAACATGCGTCCGCTTCCAACGGGGTTAATCTTCAATTTGCCATAAAAACTGGCGATAACAAAACGGTGGAAAAAGATTTTGAAGGCATCCACATTCTTGACCCGCAATATTACTATTTCTCCGATGGTAGAAAAGATGACGACACCGATGATGAAGACGATCATCGTGATGATTCGGTTGTCAAAGAAAAAGCGATTTACTTGGCAAGCAAACTAAAGATTAACGGGGTGATTACCACCGCCCAGTTAAAAGAATTCATTGGTAGATTTCATTTTAGAGACATGAATAGGCTTTATAAAAAAACCAATGATTATCGGTGTGATTTGTTTGCGCTGTTTTCTCAGGAGATCGGACGTGTGGAAAGAACCAGACGCGAAGCGCGTTCTACAGAGGTGACTATTAATCCTGAGATTCGCGACGTGATAGAACTACTTTTAGATGATGAGATCAATGGCATGGTGATTGGAGAAGTCATCTATCGGCAAAGGCAAAATAGAATTTCAACACTTTTGGATGAGATTCTAAAAGATTTGGATAAATCTGCGAACAAAATCCGTCGTTACAATAATCGGCAGCGTGAACCATTGATGGATATTTCGGCAAGATACCTCAAAGAAATGGATGCCATTATCAACAATAAGTTACGCGCTTTACGCGCTGGCAGTTTGTCCGATGAAAATGTCAAAAAGGTGAGAAAATTATGGGCTGATATCAGAACAGCCGCGTTAAAAGGTGAATATGCTGCCCAGTTAGACGGTTTTGATTTTCGTGATTTGTGTACGGTGGAAACGAAGTATATCAATTATGATGAAAATGACAAAGAAGTGGTCTATATCAAAGATGACAGTATTATTCCCAATCCCGAACCCAAGTGTCAGCGTTATTTTCTGAATAAAGTATATGAAGTTGTTCAAGAAAACACGGTGATAAGAAATTACTTTATCCGAAAGGGTTTTCAACTGAGTAATTTCTACACCAAAGATCAGCCCAATAGTATTTTTATACGAGAATTTCAACAAGCGATTGTGAAGGGTGCTATTGGTGAAGAAGGGCTTAAAGCGTTGTTGCAACACGCCGGTATTGAGATTGAAGACGACGATGCCATCCCCAATGGACTGTTTGAGTTGTTTGATTTTAAGGTAAAAGGATTACCTATTTACATTGATGCCAAGAATTGGGATGGCAAAGTCATCAGAAATTTTGCCACTGAACCATCTGATGCTGAAGTCCATCCCAAACTTCATCATT
Organism: Thiotrichaceae bacterium; assembly: GCA_029939505.1. Classification (GTDB taxonomy): domain Bacteria; phylum Pseudomonadota; class Gammaproteobacteria; order Beggiatoales; family Beggiatoaceae; genus QNES01. The sequence continues at coordinate 7,175 of JAOZSV010000181.1, forward strand.
CTCCGTATGTGAAAAAAGGACTAAATACTTTATGGGCTATCAAGTCGCAGCAGGGTAATGAGAATGCCAAGGTTATTTATATCAACCTGATGTATGAAGGGGAAAATTACTATACACAACAAGCTTATTATCGTGATGAGCAATGCCAGCGCGTATTTGACTATCAAGAGGCCTCTTTTGTTTATCTGGCGGGTGCGCTAGATTCTAGTAATAAGAATAAAGTTCATCGAATTTTTGATGAATTGTTATCTGATATGGAAAAATCCTTAATGGAGAGTAGTAATGCCTAAAGCGAGAAGAGAAAACGCTGTTAATCAGTTGTCTCTATTTTCTTCCACCGAGTCTCCTTTACCTACTAAAGCAATACAAAAGCATAAGCCTAAAGTGACTACAGAAAATATTGTTCCTAAAAAGAAAACAGAACCAAAGCCTAAAGTGAGAAAAGCAAGTCGTATTTACCCCGTTAAAACGACTTCCTTTCTTCTAAAATCCACCATTAACTATGAAGAAATACGCAAGCATTTTCGTGTTTTCATATATGATATGAGTTGGGGGTTATTCGAGAAAGCTCGTGGAGATGGTTATTCACGGATGCACTGCACGTTGCGTGATCAAACGATTATGGAAGATGGAACACAATACGCTTACTACATACTTAAAGGTCGTTTGCGAGTTTATCTGTGTCTTCCGCCTACCCTGTCTAAACCGCTAGAACTGCGTGACTATGATAATCTCCTGATGAATTGTAGAGAATTTGATGCCAGCACAGCAGATACGCTGGATTTAGTGGCACTTTTCAAAGTTGCGCTTAAAAACTTCTGCGTGAAAGATGAAAGCGATGTGGCTTTTACGGGGAAAGGCAAAATTTATTTTCCAACTGGGGATATGTACAAACCCGAAGATAAGCCTGGTGTCGAGCATAGAAAAGTGCTGGCTATTACGCCGATGCACAATTGGCGGCGCGATAGACAACTGGAACGTCAAAGCGACGGGGAGCATGAGACGCTAGAAATACTCATGCTGGACAACTTGGGCAAAATGCGCCTGTTGAGTCAGAAAAAAAAGGCTGCACTGACCGACAAAAAGTTGCAATGGCAAACTTATTACAGAACGCCTAACAATGGTCAGACTTTTATCCAACTGATCCGACATGATTTGAATAACATCAATACAATAAACGTCTATGAAATCAAGGGAGAGAATAAGTACAAACCAGCCACTCCCAGTACAAGCCAAACGGCGACACCACAAAACGCCATCAAAGAGCCTAAGAGAGCAGGCAGAAACAAGATTATCAATGTCTCAATTCAAAGTGAAGAACGACTGAAACATTCAAGATGCCATGTACTCAACCAAAACTTATCTGACGTACAAGGCTATTTGCAAAGCATCGGTATTGATGCAGAAATGCAAGTGCTGAACTTTTCACCGGTATCAACAGGGACTAACAAAGCGTGCAAAAACGAATTGCCATTCACTGATTATCCTGTAACACTGATTGATGCGCGTTTGAACAAATCAAGAGAGTTTGAGGAAGTTGTCAGTGCGTTACGTACTGAGAGAGGCGATTGTCAATTTGTGGTCAAAAAAAAGGCGGCAATGGAAACCCCGGGAGAAACTGAGCGGTTTTTGGTCATTCGTGATTATGGCAAAGCCGCCTTTGAAGAAAATGGTCCACTCAAAGAAGAATATGGTGAAGATCCCTATCGTGACGACGAAAAGTTAAAGGCGAAAGGCGTTGTGCTAAAAACCTTAGTCATCAATCCGCAAGACAGAAAGCTGACCAACAAAAGTGCTGATGATGAAGATTATGACATCGAAACGGATGAAGAAGGCAACGAGGATGAAGATGAGAAAAAGGAAATGCAAGCCTACTTCAAAGCAAGTGGTAAGTATTTGCAATATAATCTTCCTTCTGGAACAAACTTAAAAAGGGACTTAACCGTAAGTTTAAGCGGATTACACATCAGAGATATTTTGATGAGAAAAGAGAATATTTCTGAAAGGTTTCCTTGCTCTAGTCTGATGAAAGGCTTGGTGTTCCTGTACAGGCAAAAAGCACTCTTTGTGGATAATGGCAAATTACACATAATCAACCTGTCTGATAGTCATTTTGACAGTGAATTCAAAAGACTGACAGAGAGAGACTATGAGGATGTTGAAGAACAGATATACCGTTACTACTCGTTTGATGATGATAAACCCTTAAATAAAGAACAAGAAAAAGAAATCGTTAAAGGGCATCAGTATATTATTGTATCCAAAGAGTTTGTGGTTGAAATAAGCAAAGGCAATGATTGCCGTGCGTTATTTGATACTGACACCATGTTAAAACGCATTCAAAACAGAACTGAGTCAAAATCAATTAAGGATTTTATGGTGGATTCTGAGACAGACGAACCAAGCGTCACTACATGGAACAACTTTCTGTCTAAACTCAGACGTGATGGTACGACTTCAGCTTCTTATGAAAACTTGGTGAAAGCAAAGTCTAAGAAGTCAAGTAGCACTTTGGGCGGATATACTGAACTCGGTAAGACTCATCCGAAATCCAAATCCCAATGGGATAATGACTTGTCTGATTATCTGGGTATTGATTTCAGATCAACCAAGAAAACTGTCACAGATTGGTCAAAAGGCATTCTGTTTGATCATGAAAACCTGCAATACATGGTGGGGCAGAAAAATGCTTTTAAGGATGAGCAGACGCGAAGTAATTTAATTCGTGGCATTATTTTGATTGATGGCAAATTTAATCCCGATAAATTTTTTCCACTGCTGGATGTTTCTTTTGTGCGTTACAACCAATATACAGTGTTGCCATTTCCATTTGACTTAATAAAGAAGTTTATTCAATTGGAGAAAAGTGGGTATAAGAGGTAGCCAGATAGAATGGGCAATGTTGTTGCCCACCATAGTCAGATGAAAAATCTGTAGTTGGAATAATTACAATAATGGGAGAGAGAAAGAAGCCTGACTCATGCTTGAACGTTGTTGATCAAAGCATTAGAGTAAAAAAATTCTCCCGTTGTATCCAGTACCGAAAAAACAATTAGAAGGATAAGATAGTAAGAGTAGTAAGAGTAGTAAGAGTAGGGTGGGTAGAAGCGAAGCGGCACCATTTCTCAATTAACACAGTTGTGGTGGGTTTCACTCTACCCACCCTACGCTACTGCTCTGTCCCTAATAACAGGGCAATAGCCACCGC
>JAOZSV010000006.1 GCA_029939505.1 Thiotrichaceae bacterium
AGGGGATTATAACAAATTTTTCTGAACTTCTATATCTAAAACTCGCAACCACCTCCCTCTTAAGGAGATTTTAAGAAAGCAAGACTTATGGGAATTTATTATCTCAAGACATACCCAATTATTAAGAAATTCTAATTGTGGCGATTCGCCACATTTAAAAAACGCACATTCTACCAATGGTTTGAATTCGGATGAATCATCAGATTATAAATCAAACTTTATTGCAATTCAGTCTGATTATGGAAAATTTTCTGGTTCCCACGCGCTGGCGTGGGAACCGATTCTGGACGCGCCAGCGTCCTGTGTAAGTAAACATCGACGCTGGCGCGTCGTCACTGCATTCCCACGCCAGCGCGTGGGAACGAGAATAATGATCCTCATTATTATTGGGATAGTGGATATAGCCTCAATTTAGAAACCCCTAATGCGAGCACGCCGGGTTGGGATGACGGTGATGATGTAGAAGGTCGTGTTGCAGGCGCGTTATGGGATATTCTTGATACGGTTAATGATGGTGATGACACGTATACGGATGGTGATATCACTAATATTTGGGATACTTTTTATCATCAAGACGATGACAATTTTTCTGACTATGTCGATGCGTGGGTAGCGCGTGGACATCCGACAGATGGTCCTGACGTTTAACACAAAATACTATTAATTACTAGTGCAATAAGTGGAAATTTTTGTGCTATCTATTGGAAACCAAGGTTTGAATTGATGCCTTGGTTTCTCACCTCAAAAAAATACCTGTTTGCCTTCCAAAAAATACGAGAGGTACATTATGAATTGTTCCTATTTTTGTCTTGATCGGCTTTTTATCCAAAGTTTAGTTATTATTGGGTTAACGATGTTTCATGTTAGCGATCTTTTGGCAACGGAACCTGCTCCTCCCATACAGATTGATCTTTCTCTTGACATTCTTCCACCGTTAGGAAAAGCGGCACAATTGACTTGTGAGATAACCAGCATCATGGATGCGCAAACGGTAGAAGCCCATATAGAGTTACCTCCTGATACCAAAGTATTATACGGTGATCTTAATTGGAAAGGAGAACTTCTTGCCAAAAAAGTCGTCCAGTTTTCTGTATCAGTTGTATTTGAAACCGAAGGCAACAAGGAGATTTCTTGTCGTGTTAAAGCGACAGGAGATTTCACCCCTTTTGATTCATTGGGAGGATTAGGTTATCTTTACTTATCAGTTGGCCAGATACGAACTTGGTATGGCTATGCTCCTACACCCTGTGAAATAAAAGATTCGTTGGCTAATCAGCCTGAATCTGGTATATCAGGCTTACCCTCTTCCTCATGTTTTAACTATGGAGGAATCTGGCAAGAAGAAAATAACCCCGACAATTATTATTCCATTTCTCGAAATGAAGATGTATTGATAATGATAGATTTATCTCTACTTGGGGAAGTTGGAAAACCTTTAGCGGCTACATATATGGGGCAAAAAGAAAATTATGTCTATGTATTATCTCCACTTGCTCCCTTTCCCATTGATTTTCCTGATGAAAGGCAAATGTCGGCGGTTTCTATAGAGATCACTTTTACAACTAATACTAAAGCCGTGATTACACCACTTGGTGGTACTGACAATGCTGTAAAAGTTTGGATACACAAAGTTTTTAATAATGTTGAAGAAAAATAGCTTGTGTGCCTAGCATGGTTAACTTGTTCCCAAACTCTGTTTGGGAATACCTTCCTCTCAGCGAGCGTAGGGTGGGTAGAGGCACGAAACCCACCAATAGAAAAATAGAAAATAGGGGACACATTTAATTTTTTCCTCCAACATAATAGAAAAACTACTCGTCTGGACAAAAAGATTTTTTCTGGTTCCCACGCGCTGGCGTGGGAACCGATTCTGGACGCGCCAGCGTCCTGTGTAAGTAAACATCGACGCTGGCGCGTCGTCACTGCATTCCCACGCCAGCGCGTGGGAACGAGAAAAATTGGGGATGTGAAGGTAATTCTGATATTTATGTTGTTGAATAACTAGTACATCTTAACATAAGCGTTATGATAAAATTAAAAAATGATTGAAACAAATAAATTTAAACTATCCGAAAAGGAATATTACAAAATCCTCTTTTTAAATACATTTATTTACAGACAATGGTTTGTACTTGTTTTAATTATCGTTATGATCCTGGGTATTTTCTCAGAAAGATATTGGCTTTGTTTGCTCTTGCCACTCTATCTAATTATTTTTCCACTTTATTTATTCTCTTTCGTCAAAAAAAGTAATAATCCAGCTATCAGACATGATATGATAATTTCTTTCGACGATAAATTTATCTTTGGTAAATTAAGCGATGGAAGTGAAAATAAATTAAATATGGAAAATATCATCAAAATTAGAAATCGGAATAAATACTATTTATTGTACATTTCGAAGCATCAATTTATTTATATTCCCAAGATCGCATTCAAAAGTAATTCTGATCGTGAAACCTTTGAAAAAATCGTAATAAGTCAATGCACCTAACCTTTTTCCACTGTGCTTCAAAAGGCAGGTGATTTATATGTTAGTAATAATATATGAATTAAGAGCTAAAAAATTATTTTAAAAATCATGCAATTAAAATTGTAATTTTAGAGATTTTTAACAAATAAATTTGTAACTGATTGTTTTTAAAATATACATAATTTTAGCTCTTAATTCACATTAATGTAACCTGATATTTCAGTTATTCATAAAATTTTATTGTGTTATACTTTGCTAACCTAACTTACATAAATATGGTGAAAAAAAATGAAAAAAAGTTTATTCTTAGTGTTAGTAAGTTTCATAATGCTTTCTGGCTGTACAACTGAACCAGTTATGAAGCTTAAACACAATGTTGTAAAGGAATATAATAAAGATGTGACTAATCTTTATGTTATTTCTAACTTGGCTCATAAACAGAAAGACTTTAATGAACTTTTGCAAAAAAGTATGTTGCAGGAAGCAAAAGGAATAGAACTCACATACGTATCTGTTACTGGTGTAGAAGAACCAGGTTCGTTTCTAAAACAGGCACAGAAACTTAAGGCAACTCATGCTTTGACAATTAAACCTAATGGTGGAACGGTTAACATATTTGAAGAAATATTAAGCATTAAATATGAGCTTGATTTAATAGACCTTCAAAGTATGGCTCGTGTTTGGAGAGCCAATATCGATTTCAATCCTTTCATGCGTGACGATAGTTTTATTAATAGTCACAAAAGGTATACTCCAATCTGGGATGAAAGAAGTTCTGGTCCATTGGCCAAGAAAATTTTTGAGGCCTTACGGAATGACGGACTGTTACCTTCTTTAAATTAAAATTCCAATTCACAGACCTGACAGATTAGCCTATCAGGTCTTCAAGTAATTTTAGGAGGAAATGAATGAAAATAATTTTCGTTGCAATTAGTGTTTTAGTTTTATCCAGTTGTACACTTGTAACCCATCCATCTATATACTTTAAAAATAATGTGGTTGCAAAAGGATATAACAAAAGTGTAAGTAAGCTTTACGTTATTTCTAGCCTAAGTACAACTCAAGAGTATAGCTATTTTGATAAAAAGCTGAAAGCTAGCATGTTAAAAGAAGCTAAAGATATTGAAGTTATCTATACATCTATTACTGGTGTGGAATTAGACCGAAATATCTATTTGAAACAGGCTATTGAAAAAAAAGCAACCCATATCTTAGTCATAAAGCCTAATGGTGGTGTAGTCGATCAATATGGTAATGTCAGTGATGCCAAATATGAACTTAATTTACTAGATGCACAAAATATGTCACGTATTTGGAAAACTGATATAATGATAAGTTTGTTTGGTAATTCGGATATCCAGCCATTATGGGAAGATGATGTAAGTTGGGAACAAAAGAGTGCTGGTCCTTTGGCTAAAAGAATCTTCTATCAACTAGGATTTTTAACGAAATGAAAAATACTGATGTATCCATATGTTTGTTTAAAAAGGTAATTTTAATTAGTGTCTTAATTTTATCTGGTTGTGCTCATCCTCCAGAGATAAAATTCACCAACAATGCACTTAGGGGTGGATATACCAAAAATATTGGTAAACTTCACATTATTTCTAGTTTAAGCTACAAAAAACAAAATAGCTTCGATGAGAAATTGCAAAAGAGTATGCTAAAAGAAGCAAAAGCAATAGGGTTTGAAGCTGTCTACCTCTCTATTTCTGGGTTAGAATCAGAGTCCGTTTCATCGTATTTCAAATCAGCAATTGAAAATGAAGCAACCCATATTTTAACGCTGAAAGATAAATCTGTCATAAAAGGGGTTTGGAAAGATTATGAGCTTGGTTTGTTTGACATGCAAGACAAGTCTCGTGTCTGGCTGGCTGATATAGAGGTATTTCCATGGCGAACATTTATGTATGATTATCAGTGGGATAAAAGGAGTTCTGATTTATTAGCCAAGAAAATCTTTAATCATCTTAAAAATGAAGGACTTCTTAAACGTTTTAATTAAGCTAGATAGGGTGGGTAACACGGTTTATAGGGGATCACCAAATGACCATAAATTCTAACTTAATCTTGGAGGCGGACTTTCAGCCGCTCAAGAATGGTGTTATTTTTCCACTTCAGCTTACTAGAAGTTTTTGCATATGAATGATAGTGAATTGTTAGATGGTCATATTTTTAATAATGATAAAAAGAATTTTATTCTTCGTTATAAAGAAATTAATGATACATCTTTAAATGAAACCCTAGATGCTCTTTATAAACGGTATGCAGTGTTAAGAGAAAAACACCCAGAAAAGTTCAAAGATCCCCATGAAGAATACTGGAGTGGTTATCATTCTTAACTCAGAGATGCAAAATAATTAATCAAATTAAAGAATAAATTATGACTTTTTTATCTCGATAATTAAGGTTAATGAACGCCGTTATGATATGTTATAGCTAGATAGTTGACGTGCTCTTTTAAATTATGATTGTGGTTGGGCTATTCAATATATTATTGTTTGATTTAAGAAAAATAACAAAACGATTCACGCAGACAAGTTCGCTCTCGCTCAACGTTGCCGGTGATCTCAGGTGTTATAACTCAGGCTGCAATTTCGAGAATGGATCAATAAATGAAATATTTAAATAGTGCTATTGCATCAGATGGTGGCACTACTTGGCTTGCTCTTGAAGGTGAAGATAGTACTTTGTATGAGCTAAAACTAGATAATAAGATTGGATCTACTACACCAAATCGATTATTTGTGAATGAAGCTCTAGTGGGTATCAATGAAGAAGAAACATGGGTACAAATTCTTCGGGAAACTATTGTGGAATCTGTCTTCGAGCATGAAAGCGAGAAGGAAATGGTTGAGTCTGTAATTTCTACATTGGTCAATCGAAAATGAGTTATAACAAGCTGTATAAAGCGGACGCAAAAAGACGTGCTGCTTATAGGAACATTATTCTGATGAACCGTTCCACCCTTAGCTACGCTTCTCCAAGTCGCTATGACACGGGTTACACTCAGGATAACCAATCGTTGAAGCGGACACTTTACATCCATGTTTAGTGCCGCTTAACATAAGCGTTATTTCGGTTAAATGGCAAGATTGTAACTTCTTCATAACTTTTCTGGTTCCCACGCGCTGGCGTGGTAACCGATTTCCGACGCGCCAGCGTCTCGTCTGGGAGAACGAGATGGTAAATCGGTTTTTCTGGTTCCCACGCGCTGGCGTGGGAACCGATTCTGGACGCGCCAGCGTCCTGTGTAAGTAAACATCGACGCTGGCGCGTCGTCACTGCATTCCCACGCCAGCGCGTGGGAACGAGAAACAATTGAAAAAACGTATTTTCGCACTGGACAATGGCAGTGAAAAGTGGCATTGTTTTGAGTCAAATATCTTAAATAAGATTAGTGCAATAAAAGGCTAACAAGTTGCTGCACTCGGAAAAATTACTTGCTACGCTCCTAATTTTCCGGTGAGCAAGGCGTTATAAGCACCGAGTAGTTCAACTAATGAAAACATATTTAGTATCACTGCTCTTATTGATAATCTTTTCTCCGTGCTTTGCCGAATTAACCGCACCAAATGGGTTTTTTGTGCAAAAGCTAGATTTGACTAACGGCAGAGCACTAAAGCCTGATGGGTGGTTTTACAGCCAACAGCACAGATCAAAAAATTATCTAAGGTGGGTTATTTCCAAAGAAGACGCGGGAAAAGCCAACGGCGCGTATGAAACAGGAATTTCTATAAACTTGATGCTTAGTTTTACTGAAAAAACAGGGATGAATTCAGAACAGCTCGCGAATAAACTGATATCCCAAATCACAAGCTATGGAACAATAATTGAACAGAGCGAACCTCAGAACATAGAGGGAATGATTCGACTCTGTGTGGAAAAGATTGAAAAAAATCAAACAGGTAACGCCTACCACGTGATATATACCTTTATGTGGTGGCCATCAACAGAGATGGTTGCTTACACCTCAGTTGGAACGAAACCGGAAATGTGGACAACCTATTCCAAAATATTTGACGCTATGACAGAAATTGAAATTGTTGGTGATCTTAGTGAGGAAATTGCTCATAACAAATCAATTCAGCCGACCGCTAAATAATTGTGGTAGAGTAAAATTAATTCTAACTTTGTCTTGCTCTCCGACCTATCGGCGGGAGAAGAACGGTGTTAGGTTAAAAAAATAATGACCGACGAAAAATCTATAGAACTTATTCGTGAATCTGCAATTCGTTTTGCATGTGCCAACATCAGTTGGGATAAGGCACGTTTTGGTATTTTTGGTATTTGGGTTGTTAGGGAGCATTCTTACAAGAGTGAAACTGATACTTTGTCACGAGCCAAACAATCTGCATATAATTGGTATCAGATCAAAGAGCAAGAATTGAAAAATCCATATAATCCAATTGTAAGTTTTTTGGAATCGGGAGGTAGATTCGGTAGGTGGGAAGAGCATTTTTTAGATATTTATTGCCCAAGTGGTAATAAATGCAGGTTACCTGAAAAAATATTTGCCATGTTTTAAACATGATTGCAGCTCGTAGGCTGGGCTGACGTGAGGATGCCCAGCAAATAATCACAAAATAATTCTAACTTGGTCTTGGAGGCCGACCTATCGGCGGCTCAAGAACGTTGTTAGTAAGAAATATTGCATTAAACAATATGCTAAAATGATGGTAGGTTTAAATAGTTAAAAAGATATGAAAACTAACCAAATGATGGAAGTCAATATAGGTGGTTTTACGCTACCAATTGGCCATAAAACCCAGATGGGTTCACTAAATACGTTGTGGGCTTATGGTAATGGATTGCGCAAAGCTAAAGGGTTAAGTGAATTACGACTAGATAATTATCTTAGCTCACCTGATACAATTGAGTTTTTATTGGCAGTTGAAAAGCGTTATGGGACGGGCTATTCCAAATCCCTTGAATCAAGTGAATTAGAAATACCAATAGATACGGGCGATTCAAACTTATCCCCAAAACATAGTTTAACAATTGAATATGACAAGAAAACTGGACATGCTAAAATAATAGGTGGTGAATTATCCATCATCAAAACTAAACGTGGCAAGTATGGTGGTACATGGGCGCATATGCAAGTTTTAACCTATGCGGCTGGAAAGTTAAATGCTGATTTTTTAGTAGAAATTATCCATGTATTTCTTAACGACAAAATATTAGGATGGCGTGATATTGGTGGTGATAATTATATCTCCCTAAATATTGCGATTGATAAGTTTTTGCCCGGTCGTGAAGCCAAAAATTCTAACATGGGTATTTACATTAATACTGCTAAATTACTTAAAGCTAAGATACTTGGTGATGAAGGTAACTGGAATAATGCTACACCAGTACAATTAACAAAACGTGCTAAGTTTGAAGAAAAGTTGATTGGTTTCCTTGAGATGAACCTTGTTCGTGATTGGGATCATCTAAAAGAGTTAATTCATAGGTTATAATTTCTAACTTGGTCTTGGAGCCGACCTATCGGCGGCTCAAGAATGATGTTAGCAAGTGTAAATCCTGAGTATATCCTTTGTTTAATTTTAAGATGCTTAAGAAGAAAATAAGAAATATTAATGAATATAATAGATGAATTTCTACAAAAAACAGAAAGTATTATTGAAGCCAAATGGGTAAAGGTTTCACCTTCAGAGGAAAAACAGTTACATGAATTTGAAGATAACTGTAAATTTAACTTGCCTAATGATTACAAAGAAATGCTTAAAGAACATGGATCATTTTATTTAGATTCTGATAATGGTGTAGATTACGAGTTACTAAATTTTGAATCAATTAATGGTGTTATGGATCAAATTGATAAAGAATATCTAAATTTATATGAAGCAGAAGATGAAGGTGATTCTCCAGAACTCACAGAGGATATTTATATCTTAAAACATTCCATACCTGTACTTATAACCTTTGATTTTTTTATATTACTGGCTAATCATTCTAATGAAGGCTTAATTTTAGCATTACTTACTCATGATGAAGGCATCATAAAGAAAGGAAAATACTCATTAGAAAATTTGTTTATTCTATTAGAAAAAATGATAAAACAAGATTATTCAGATAATTTAGAGTCAGATTAAAATTAATTCTAACTTAATCTTGGAGGCCGACCTATCGGCGGCTCAAGAATGGCGTTAGTATGTCAAGTTAAAAAATGAGTAAACAAAAGTTCAGGCGAATAAATGTAGAGAGAAAGAGTTATTTATGGATAAGGAGACATGTTCATCTTGATAATTATAAATATAGCCAATGTGTTGAAATATTAACAATATATCAGGAAGGCTACAAAAAAAGCCCTTTGAGACTTCATTTCAGAGAAGAAGAGCAAATAGCGAATATAAATAATCCTAAAGATTCTCACTGGGCAGTTGGGTATCCAGAAGATGGTGTGATTTGGCAAACAGGTAATAAAACAGGTGAGGTAAACCTAAATAGACCAGGTGTTGTTGCAGAAATAATTAAATTTGCTATATTAAAAAATTGGGATGCAAAGAATGACAACACATCAACAGACATTTTTAATGGGTTTGAATGGATAGAACAAATTAAATTTCCTAAGACCAAGAGTGAACATATAAAATAATTGGAGTCAGAGTAAAATTAGTTCTAACTTTGCCTTGCAGCCGACCCAGCGGCGGCTGAAGAGCAGTGTTAGTGTCTCAACCAACTTTAGGTAGTACCACAAAAATAGAAAATAGGGGACAGACCACCTTTAATTTTTTCCTCCAACATAATAGAAAAACTACTCGTCTGGACAAAAAGATTTTTTCTGGTTCCCACGCGCTGGCGTGGGAACCGATTCTGGACGCGCCAGCGTCCTGTGTAAGTAAACATCGACGCTGGCGCGTCGTCACTGCATTCCCACGCCAGCGCGTGGGAACGAGAAACTTACCCTTGCTCCCGACCTAGCGGCGGCTCAAGAACGGTGTTATCCTGATGAAACGCTCCGCCCTACTGCACTTAGTCCCTGTCGTTACGGTCGGTTGTCGCTCAGGATAACAAGGCGTTGGAGCGGACATTTTACGTCCTTGGAAAGTGCCGCTCAACAGCCGGGCATTATACGCCAAGTTTTAATAGAGAAGTTTATGCCAGCATTAAGTGAATATACAAACGTCTATAATACAGCATTGAATATACTGAAAAAGAAAGGATTTAATTCTTGGTATGACAGCGAGCTTGAACTTTTCTGTACTGAAAAAGATGGCTGGGACTTTATGGCCGAATCACCATGTGGTTTATTAGGTGTCGTAACTATATTTGAATTTGTTCAGCCTGAACAATATGATGAATATTGGTGGAAAGTTGATGATGAAGATATTTATGCTAATTTGGCTAAAAAACCAAAAGAATATATCTCAGTTATTTATAAAGGGAGCACATAACCCAACATTCGAGCGGACTGCGCAAAAGCGGCGCAGCTCGCTCAATTAAGCGTTATCCTGATGAAACGCTCCGCCCTTCCCCACTTAGTCCTTGTCGTTCCGGGCGGTTGTCGCTCAGGATAACTAGGCGTTGGAGCGGACAATTTACGTCCTTGGAAAGTGCCGCTCAACAAGCGGGCATTATGTGCCGAACGAATGGAATTCAATTCAAGGGGCATAGAAACTGGGGGAGAACCATCGCCATGCCTTATGTCGGTTTTGGATTAAACACCCATCTTGATGAGGATTTTGACTTTGAACAAGTCAGGCGGCATCTCGTTTCCTTTTCCGAACAAAGTGCGTGCCCACATTTTGTAGAAATCGTGGACAAGACTGAGTTTTATGACGTTAACAGCGTTGTTTGTGTAACGGTCAATTACATAGACGGTCAAGCTGTTCTGAACGAAGATAATAAAAGGTTCGACTTGTTCAACCTATGGGGGGATGGATATTGTTGTTCGATTACGAGTAACGAATGGAAGAGTTTAAACTACATCGATATTTTTGCCCCGGACAGCGTCGTAGAACAAGTGGATATTGCTGATACGGAAAAAATAAAAGTAGCACCTTACCGATGGGGTATTGAATGTATCGAAAAGAGTTTCAAAGAGTTTCACAGCGGTGAATGCCTACAGAAATCGTTGGAGAGAGAGAAAATAGGGGACAGACCACATTTATTTTTTTCATCCAACATAATAGAAAAACGACTCGTCTGGACAAAATATTTTAGCAAAAAATGCTTTGAAAATAAATGTGTTCCCTATTATTCCTACAACGAAGTTTTATGTCTTGATGTGTCGCAACTAAGCTTAGTTTGATCGTGAAATAATTGGGATCAGAGCTGGGTAGGGTGAGTAACTGGTTTATCGTTGCCCACCAAATAACATAAAAGGCAACTGGAAAAATAAGAAACACAGACTATGAATATTGAATATACTGCTGTAATAAAACAAGAAGATAATTGGTGGCTTGGATGGATTGAAGAAATACCGGGAGTCAATTGTCAAGAAAAAACATATCAAGAATTAAAAGAAACTTTGAAAATTACCTTAAAAGAAGCTTTGGAATTTAACCGTCAAGATGCTCTTACGTTGGCTGGTGCTAGATATAAAGAAGAAAGAATCGCCATATCAATATGAAGAGAAACAAACTACTGAAATATTTGCATAGTCAAGGATGTGATTTACTACGGGAAGGTAGTAAACATTCTTGGTGGTATAACCCAGTTCTTAATAAACGTTCAGCGATTCCAAGACATTCGGAAGTGAAAGATATTTTAGCCGTAAAGATATGCAAAGATTTAGGTGTAGTTCCAATAAAATAGAGAAAGTAAATTCTAACAAAGCCTTGCAGCCGACGCAAAAAGCCGCGCTGCTGAAGAACGGTGTTAGTTGGGTTTATCCTCCTTAGTTATTTTCAATATCAAGCATTTGTGCTATTTGTTTGCAGTAAGCTGTTTATCTGAATTTGATGATTCAAAGTGAAGTTGATGGAAGGTAATTTAAGATTATTTGATAAGTTCTAACTTAATCTTGGAGGCGGACTTTCAGCCGCTCAAGAATGGTGTTAGGCGTTTAATGCACCCGGAGCCTAGCATTAACTGAAATTGGGTGTGAGCAGGAGAAAATAGAATAGGGGACACATTTAATTTTTTCCTCCAACATAATAGAAAAACTACTCGTCTGGACAAAAAGATTTTAGCAAAAAAATGCTTTGAAAATAAATGTGGTATGTCCCCTATTATTCTTCTGATTTTTTGAAAAAATCGGATTTCTTAAACCTCTCCCACTATTCATTTTTGAGCTTAGAAATCCGATTTTTTTGAAAAAATCGGATTTCTTAAACCTATCCCACTATTCATTTTTGAGCTTAGAAATCCGATTTTTTGAAAAAATCGGATTTCTTAAACCTCATTTTTTGTCAAAAAACCAACTATTTTTATTCATTATTCTGCATTTTTGAATAGTGGGATAGATTAATATTAATTGAACCTGATTAGGAAAGCGTCGTTACTCCCCAAAGTTTCTCCAAAGCGAATAACTTATGTATACACTACTTCGATCCTTATTATTTACATTGCCGCCAGAGATTGCACATCACTTTATCTTAAAAAGCCTCAAAATATTTCACTCCCTCAAATTAATCCAATTATTATTTGGCAAAACGCTTCATGCCCCTTGCACAGTCATGGGTTTAAATTTTCCTAACCAAGTAGGGCTTGCTGCTGGTTTAGATAAAAATGCTGAATATATTGATTGTCTCGCCGCCTTGGGTTTTGGATTTATTGAAGTGGGTACTGTGACTCCGCGCCCTCAGTCTGGTAATCCTTTACCACGCCTTTTTCGTTTACCCGCTGCACAAGCATTGATTAATCGCATGGGATTTAATAATCAGGGGGTTGATAAATTATTGGATAATATTCAGAAAGCGCGTTTTAGCGGCATACTCGGTATTAATATTGGTAAAAATTTTGATACGCCTTTAGAAAGGGCAGTGGAGGATTATTTAATTGGTTTACACAAAGTCTATGCTTATGCGGATTATGTCGTCATAAATATTTCATCGCCCAATACGCCAGGGTTGCGCCAATTGCAAGCTGGGGAAGAATTAGATCACCTGTTGGATGCCCTTAAACAAGCTCAACAACAACTCGCCGAACAACATAATAAATATGTGCCACTGGTTATCAAAATCGCACCCGATTTGACTCAAAAAGAATTGACAACCATTGCCAATAAACTGTTGGCTTATCATATAGATGGTGTGATTGCAACTAATACGACGATTTCACGGAAAGCGGTGGAAAGTCTTCCCCATGCCAATGAAAAGGGCGGCTTGAGTGGTGCTCCCTTATCAATGCGTGCAACTGAGGTTATACAAGAATTGAATGCGACACTCCAGGGCAAAATTCCCATTATCGCCGCGGGCGGTGTAATGACTGCTAGGGATGCACAAAAAAAACGTTTGGCGGGAGCCAGTTTAGTGCAAATTTATACGGGGTTGATTTATCAAGGTCCTGCTTTAATTAAAGAGATTATTGAGGCGTTTTAAAGATTTATACAGTTCATAGAATATTCCAAACTCAACAAAAATTACTTCACGGTAGTGAATCAAGAAATTCGATTTTTGGAAAAAATCGGTTCGAGGCTAAAGTTTTTTTAAAGAAAAAACTTTAGCCTCGAATTCTAAACTCGTTTAGGCACTCGACGCAGAGCGTCGATGAAGGCGTTCCCAAACAGAGTTCGAGGCTAAAGTTTTTTTAAAGAAAAAACTTTAGCCTCGAAGGGAACGAGAAACATTAATTAGGAAATGGTGCCGCTTCGCTTCTACCCACCCTACGCTTCAATGCCCTTAACTTAATGGCATTGACCCTACGCTTGCTACATTTTACTATTTTTGTCCTTTACGTTTCATCTTTAAACCGTGGATAAATAAATCAGGTACTTTATAACGTTTAACGTTTTCCTCAGTGCCTTCATAAATACTTAAAAGTCCAATCTCACTGGCAAAATTAACAAGCCCACTATCTACTTTAAGTTCGTCCGCATTAATGGGTGTATATCTGGGGTGGTGAAAATTCGGCTTTTTTAACCAAAAGTTGATCCCATTTTTATTCCATGAAATAAATATTGTGTTTAAAAAACAATGACTTACATTTATTGACTTTTTTTTCATTCACCATTTGAGTTTTTTGAAGAAAAACTCAAACCTCGAAACCATTCCAGTTTGGAGCCATTAAATTCTTCAATTATAATAAACTTTTAAATTCTTCAATGGTAATGCCAGCATCTTTGATAATGCCTCCCATTGTGTAGGCATTGATAGGATTGGCTCTGGGTAATGTGATAATGCGTTCGCCGTCAGTCATGGTAATATGCTTACCTTGTCGTGCAATCCAAAAACCGGTTTTTTCAAATGCTCTAACGGCTCGTTGGTGATTAATAGCTGATAATTTAGCCATTATGCAATTTCCACATAGCGTGTTTCTAGTTCTTGATTTAATTCTTCTACAACTATCAAATAGTCACGAATCGCTTCTTGAATATTGTTCAGTGCTTCTCGTTCCGTTTGTCCTTGTGACCAACAACCCGGTAAACCTGGACATCGGATAGCATAACCTTCTTCAGTTTTGATAAGATTGACTTTATATCTCATTTTTTTTTAATTAAAAGAAATTATTGAGGCGTTTTAAAGGCTTATACTGAGAGTACAACGAATTTGCGAAAGAAACGAATTTATTAAGTTGAATTCGAGTCGAATGTTGATTTTAAAATCAATCACTCAACCCCTCTTTTTTCATTTTCACCTTTTTCAAGTACACTCCGTATAATGAATACAAAGCTTAATCTGAAATAAACAGGGAAAATTTTAATATCGTCTGGCGAATCAATGCCATTAAGTTAAGGGCAGACTGCCCCTACCAATCTCCACATATTCAGCTTAATGGCATTGCTCTTGCGAATGGGTACAGATACTTTATGATGACAATCAATGGGTTATACTTAACCGTTTTGATTAATTAAAACTAACTCATTGATTTTATTATATTTATAAATAATATGCACCGACTTTAAAGTATCTGCACCCATTGCAAATTTAGCCCTTGCGAGCGTTGGCAAAGGCATCAGCCATAATACTACCAGCAAATGCAGAGGATTGCTGTGTAAGAGGAATCTTTATTTTAGGGGAGGAAGACCTTTGCTCCGTGTTTTTCGCCTTACGCGATTTTTTCGCAACCGGTCTTCTTTTCTTTTTTGGGGCTCTCGCTGTTAATTCATGCTTCTTTTCGTCCAAGTGTAACTTTAAAGCCACCCGTCGCCGCTTTAAATCAATTTCCAGTACCTTCACTTTGATCACATCACCCGCCTTGACAACAGAACGTGGATCTTTGACGTAACTACTTGATAGTGCGGAAATATGTACTAAACCATCGTGATGCACCCCAATATCCACAAACGCACCAAAATTGGTCACATTGGTAACCGCACCTTCCAAAATCATATCAGCCTCAAGGTCTTCAAGATCATTGACCCCTTCTTTGAAAGCGGGCGTTTTAAATTCCGGACGCGGATCTCTTCCCGGTTTTTCCAATTCGCGAATAATATCAGCCACCGTGGGAATACCAAAAATCTCATCGGTATAATCTTCAGGTTTCAAATTTCGCAAAAAATCGACATCACCTATCACGTTTTTAACAGGTTTGTTGTTTTTTGCAACAATGCGTTCTACGACGGGATAAGCTTCTGGGTGGACAGCAGAAGCATCTAGGGGATTTTCTCCATTCGTAATTCGTAAAAAACCCGCCGCTTGTTCAAAGCTCTTATCACCTAAACGGGGTACTTGTTTTAAGGTATCGCGGTTAGAAAAGGCACCGTTTTCGTCACGAAATGTCACGATCTGACGTGCCAAACCAGCATTGAGCCCTGATACTCTGCTCAACAATGGAATAGAAGCGGTATTCAGATCGACACCAACCGCATTCACACAATCTTCTACGACGGCTTCCAGACTCCGTGCCAAGTAATTTTTATTCACATCGTGCTGATACTGACCAACGCCGATGGATTTGGGTTCAATTTTCACCAATTCTGCCAATGGATCTTGTAAACGTCGAGCGATGGAAACCGCTCCACGTATAGAGACATCCAAATCAGCAAATTCTTCAGCGGCAATTTTTGAGGCAGAATAGACAGAGGCCCCCGCTTCAGAAATGACCTGTTTATAGAAGTGCAGATCGGGATGTTGTTTCATCAAATCCGTCACTAACTTGTCAGTTTCACGCGAGCCTGTGCCATTGCCAATACTGATTAACTCAACCTTGTATTGTTCAGCTAACTCTGCCAGCTTTTTAATCGCGTATTGCCAACGCTTTCTTGGCACATGGGGATAAATGGTGGCAGTGTCTAATAATTTGCCCGTGTTATCGACAACGGCAACTTTAACGCCTGTCCGTAAACCGGGGTCTAAGCCCATCGTCACATATTGCCCTGCTGGCGCTGCTAACAACAAGTCATGCAAATTACTGGAAAAGACATTAATCGCCTCATTTTCTGACTTTTCACGCAATTTCGTCAACAATTGGGCATCCAGATGGGAACGAATCTTAAAACGCCATGCCGTTCGTACCGTTTCCAATAACCAAGCATCCGCAGGATGATCTTGATCTTTAATACCAAAATGGTTGGCAATTTTGCTTTCACAATATTGAGACGCAACGTCTATCGTATTACCTTCTTCATCCTGACCGATAACGGGTAAAGCCAATTGCAATATGCCAGATTTGCGCCCACGAAACATGGCTAAAGCACGGTGGGCAGGAATTCTCTTGAATGGTTCATCATAATCAAAATAATCCGAAAATTTCGCGCTTTTTTCCTCTTTGCCTTTGACCACTTTCGACTGAAAAGTGGTATTTTCTATGAGATATTCACGCAGTGAATCCAGTAACGCAGCCTCTTCACTAAACTTTTCCATGAGGAGATGTCGTGCGCCCTCAAGGGCTTGTTGACTGTTTTCAATACCCTTTTCGGGTTTGATGTAAGCTGCTGCTGCTGTTTCGGGTTCCAGTGTTGAATCATTCAGCAAATCAAGTGCCAAGGGTTCTAGCCCGTCTTCTTTAGCCTTTTTGGCTTTAGAACGACGCTTGGGTTTATAGGGCAAATACAAGTCTTCTAAGCGAACTTTAGTATCTGCTTCCTCAATCGCTGTCTCTAAATCAGGTGTGAGTTTTTCTTGCTCCTTGATCTTATTTAAGATGACTTCACGGCGTTCATCCAATTCGCGCAGATAACGCAAACGTTCTTCCAAAGTACGCAATTGAGTATCATCTAAGCCACCCGTCACCTCCTTACGATAACGTGCAATAAAGGGTACTGTTGAGCCATCATCAAGTAACATAATGGCCGCTTGTACCTGAGTTTCTTCTACGGAGAGTTCTTCCGCAATGCGTTGAACCATGCTTTTCATACTGGTCTAATTTACCTCACTTTAATAAATAGCGTTCTTTAGGAACGCTTGTCATTTCTTATGAAATTGATAAGAAATTTGTTAAAAATCAATCGGTTAAAAATTAATTTATGGAAGGTTAGTTTTTTTTGTTTTTTCCCAAATCTAAAGGATTCGAGGTTTTAGTTTTTTTGAAAAAAAAACTAAAACCTCGAATGGACTCCAAAAAACGCCCAAAGCTGAAGCGTTGGACTCCAATAAACCTCTGCGATTGGAGTACATTCGAGGTTTGAGTTTTTTGAAGAAAAACTCAAACCTCGAATGCTTTAGCTTTGGACTGTACATCTACCGGTTTTCTCGCTCACTATTGGACAAAAAATGATAAATAACAACGAGAGTCCTGTCAATAATAATATCCAACCACGTTCAAGTATCCAAAGGGTTATAAAAGACAAAGTGCCTAGACTTCTCGGCATCGCAAATGCAAACCATTTATCAGTTCGATTATCAATCGCAATCAATTTAAAAGGTTGATTAGGAGTGCGTACATAACAAGATACCCAGCCTTCTCTTGCTAACTTGGGTGGTGTGATGATAATCGGTTTTGGTTCTCCTTCTACCACCAATTGCAATGTCAAACCCTTTTCACCTAAATACCCCGCGACAGGAATTTCCATCACGCGATGATTCAGTTTAATCGGAAGACTTTCAAAGCGTCCCATGCTCTGATTACCCAGACGATTGTAAGAACCCAGTGTGATTTCGTTTTTGTATTTCCCAGTCGTGGGATAAAAACCATTGGTAACATAAGGCGAATTGTCTTGGTGAGATTGAAGCAATGTTGGCACCGTGAGAGTGTGTGGCAAAATGGCACGCAGTTGTGGGTTGGCTAATAAATCGGCAAGACGTTCTGGAACCGGATAAGGAACATGTAGTTGGGGTTTATTCTGAAGTACATTCAAGTCACCAGTGCGAATAAATTCGCGACTATTTTTCAGTTGTTCAGCGTATTGTAACCCTCTTTGTTGTATCTGAGGCCATGAGTCCATTATTGTTAGTTTTCCCATTCCTAGTATAACAAGTAACGTCCAAAGACAGGCTCCCGTATTCAAATACGATTTGATCCGATGAGATAAACCATACCAAGGTTGGGCTATGAAATAAAAGGCCAATAAATTGACGATGAAACCCAGTGCTAGAATATCCATGTATCTTGAAGCAGGAATACGACCACCAATTCCTCTTGCATAAGCCATACTTGCTGCTTGTAATATAACCCATCCGCCTAAAACCAATATAAATAATTCAGCTTGTGAGGGTTTTCGACGTAGCCATAACGTTTTGAAGACTAAAGCTAAAAAGGGTAAATAAAGTACTAAACTGGCAAATGGGTGAGTGATCCAGGGCCATGCTAAGTTTTTACCAAAAGCGAGCATCAATTCAGTGACGTTATTAGCCTTCAAAGGAACATCGCGTACTACTTCTGTCAATAACATCATCGATATTATTGTTATCATAATACACACAAATAACGTAGGGAAATGAGAACGTCTATTGTCCGTATCAATGGCGATTAAGTACAACTTAATAACAATAATAGTCAGTAAAATAAAAAAACCAGACGCAACAGTAAAAATGCCTAAGAATGCAAAGATAACACCAATCCACCATTTTAAACTCAAATTTTCATGAAGTAGTAATCCCCACATTGCAATGAGGTTAAATAACATCATGAAATAAAAAGCAGATTGAAAGCCAGTGAGCGTATTTTCCCATCCGTAAGGTAAAGTCCATAGTAAAGCGATACTGATTAAAATTGAGTTTTGAGCGGGCTTTAATAAATGGTTTAAAATAACAATCAGGATAATGGCTGTCAGAGTAGCGAGTAGTGCATTGACAACCATTTCTAATAAAGGATTCCATTGCCCTTCATTTAAAATGAGTAATAACAAGGCATGAATACGAGTAAAAAAAATCCGATGCTCATTATGTGCGGCAAATAAATCACTGAACGTCAAGCTATCGTTTAACCAAGGTAAGAAAAGGAATGCGGCTTCCCCATCCCATTGATCCCAGAAGGGTACCGAGCTACCAAAGTGGTGAATTAGCCAAAGCCTCGCACCAAAAATAATGAGAGCAACTGCGAGTAGTTTGAGATAGAAATGATTGGATTTTATAGACATATATATAATGGTGAATGGTTTTCGAGGTTTTAGTTTTTTTTCAAAAAACTAAAACCTTGAAATGGTGAATGATGAATGGTTTTCAATGAATTGAATCATTCATCATTAATCATTCATCATTCATTACTTTTTCAGCAACGATGAAGGCTTGTTTTCCAAAGAGAAACCATATCCAAGGCATCAGTAAATAGAGCTTGACAAAAAAAGCCCCTTTGGGCAACTGACTTTTTGTGGTATAAGGTAAAAATCGCGGATAGCATTTCACAATTGTCATATCTAACGATTCTAGCACTTCAACCAAACTTCTGTCACTTAATGGCGTATGATGATCAAAGAAGTCCCAATAATTATTGGCTAAAAAACGAATATTTGGTTGTAATATCAATAACTTACCGCCTTTTTTTATAATTCTTTTCGCCTCGTTTAACGTTTCAAAGACTTGTTGTTTATTTAATAAATGCTCAAGAAAGTTGCTCATAAAAACAATATCTACAGATTCATCAGCGAGAGAATTCATTGCCATGCAGGATTCATTAATGACTTTAACATCAGGATTAGCGAATTTTTTCACATCAGGATTTAAGTCAATCGCTATTTTTTTATGGCAAGTGATGTTATTAATGAATTCACAATAACCTGCGCCAATATCGACGACTGTACTCGTTGGGTGTACAAATTGACTAAAAAACTTTGTACATAAGACTTTCCAGATTTTGTTTTTTGTAGGTAATTCTTCTTCAATAAAGCGAGTGGCGTAAATTTTTTGTAAGTTCATTGTTCAGTTATTAGTTATTCTGATTCCGTTGATTTTGTTCATCCAAAATACGTGCTTGATTACTTTGTGCTTGGATTGGTGTGACTATTTCTGAGCCACAAGTTGAACAGGTTGAAGATTCATAATCGACAGTTAAGGTTTTCTCTTTATAACGAGTTTGTTCTGTACAAACATTGGGAATAAGTTGCCCCTCTTCACAGATTGGACAGATCAAATTTTGATTTTGCAACCATTTCATCAAAAAAGTAGCCAATATGGCATCCATTTGGGGTATTTCATTTCATTCACCATTAACCATTAACCATTAAATGCGCTAAATCTCTACCCACTTTGACACTTTCAGAAATAGAACGATCTTCTGGATAATAGTATGAAGTATCAGCCATCAGAAAACCTTGTATTGGCGTTTGCATGGGCGGTAGTTGTTGATAAAAATTGGGGGTACATATTGGTTGTGCAAACTCATAACGAGAAACATGAGTCGCTAATACCCATTCTTTAGAGAAAGCGGGATTAATACGGTGCAAATAGCTACAAACTTCCTCAATAAATAAATGATTTTCTTGTTTTGACTTAGGATGCGTTTTAGGCATATAAAAAGGCACATAGATAACACTTTCTGTTTTTTGATAAAGATTAGTATATTCTATTAATCCTGGAATTTCCATTGTGGGATCATTTACATTCAACCAAAAATTTTCGGTGAGTGGGGAACGCAATTTGAGTAGCACACAGACAACACCACAATTATGGATGGCTTTTATTTTGTTAATAATGGATTCGGATAAATTTGGCGCGATTTGAGGTATATAAGGCAATGGTATCGTGGAAATCACTTTATCGTAAAAGCGTTTTTCGCCATTGACGATAACGCCCTGTATCTGATTATTGTCGATCAGAATGCGTTCAATATCTGCATTAAGATAAATATTCCCGTTTTGAGCTAAAATCTGCTTTTCCAAGGCTTTGAGTAAAGTCTCTGAGCCACCTTTCAAATAGCCCAATTCTTCAGTGAATAGGTTTTTTCTCGACAGGGCAATCCTTTTAATACGTGTTCCAATCCAAGCGGCGGAGAGATTGTCTTTATATTCATAAAATTTAAGCTGAAATAAATAATCCCATAACGTCTGATAAGTTTTATCACCAAGCCATTTTTTTAACCAGGAAACCGCATCTTGTTTATCTAAACTTTCCCAATTTTTCACATTTTTAGTATAAAAAATATGGAGGGCATAACGCAATTTGGAAATCAAACCCAGTTTAGGAAAGGTGAATAAATGAATTGGATCGCCCCATTTATAAAGTTTTCCATTATAGAAAAAACCCATTTTAGTGTCTTGCCAACAAAGCGTTTCAGAGAGATTTAACTCGTTGAGTAATTCAAAAAGTGGCGTATCTGTGCGACAAATAAAATGGTAGTAACGTTCAATGGTTAAACCATCGAAATCAAAGGAGGCTGACATGCCCCCTATACGATCATCTTTTTCATAGATATCGACTTGATAATGATTTTTCAATAGCTCGTAGGCACAGGCTAATCCCATCGCTCCTGCACCTATAACCGCAATTTTCTCCGCCTTTTCAGCCACTTTTACTCCTGTAGATGTTCAAAAAAATAAATTTGTTAGATACGAGGTTTAAGCGATTTTTTCAAAAATCGGATTTCTCTGCTCGAAACGAGGTTTAAGAAATCCGATTTTTTCAAAAATCGGATTTCTCCGCTCGAAACAAGGTTTAAGAAATCCGATTTTTTTCAAAAATCGGATTTCTAAGCTCGAAACAAGGTTTAATCTGAACAGCAATTTTCTCCGCCTTTTCAGCCACTTTTACTCCTAGCGTTTAAGTACAATTTTGCTATATTGTTTATCATAAAAAGTGTCGTGGATAGCATCCTCAAAAGGCGTTTGAACCACATTAAACACTTTTTCAGTATTGATACCCGTAAATTGATCGCCTGCTGTTAATGCTTTTAATTGATCCGCCGTAAAAGGGGGTTTGCGACTAAAAAGGGCATATATTTTCAGTAGGGCGTAAAATAATCCATAAGGAATATGAATAATGAGGGTTTTGAGTTTTTTAACCCTTTTAATTGTGCGGATAATATCCACATAATCAACTTCTTCATTGCCCACTATATCATAAGTAGTGCCATCAGGTTGATTTTCAATGCAATGAATAATTATCCGACAAAAATCTTTGTTATACAAGGGCTGACGCATATAACGTCCATGCCCTGGTATAGGAAACACTGGCACCCATTCCATAAAACGTGATAACCAGCCCAGGTGTTTGGGATCAAACCAGCCAAACATTAATGTTGGGCGCAGCACAGAATGTTTAATGCCGCTACGAGTAACGATTTCTTCCTGTCGTTTTTTAGTACTGGTGTAATCATCATCCGCTACAGAATTAACCACGGAGGAGCTAATGTGTACGATGTAGGGAATATTGTGCTGGCGTATTGCATCTAATACGCGCTCCGTTGAATCAATATTATTACGGACAAATAATGCCCTATTTTTGCTCGTAATTTGAGCTTGGAGCATGACAAGCGCAGCAGCATCGATAAGCGCATTTTGCCATTCGCCACTTTCGGCGACATCAGCTAAAATGGTTTTCACCTCTGGATGTAATTGTTTAATAATATTCAAATTATAAGCGTGTTTATCAATTGCAACCAGATTGTTATAGCCTTTTTGCTTGAGTTGCACGATCAGATTTTGCCCAACTAAACCAGCTGCTCCAGTTATAATAATCTTATCTTGTATAGTCATTTTTCTGTTTTCGGAACTGATAGACTCCATTCGAGGCTAAAGTTTTTTTAAAGAAAAAACTTTAGCCTCGAAAAGTATTAAAACTGATGATTCTCGAATGAGAAAGTGATTCTTTCCTGTGATACCGGTGTTTAATTTTTTTGTACATTTTGTTAGAATCAGAATTTTCAAAATTTTAAATTTTTCAGAATTAAAAATCAAGTGAGTTTTCGAGGTTCAAATTTTTTGGACACTACTTAGCCGTTAGCCTTGAAATCAATTTCAAGGCTAATATCTGCGAGTCTGCTAAAGCAGACTAAGACTAATTAAAAAGTTTAGCGGAGCCAGCTTGAATTTTCAGCCTTGCAATTTCAGCGATGGAAAACAGGTTTTTTGATACAATATCACTAACCGGTACTCCAAATTCTAGGTCGTCTCATTCCCGCAATCTTACAGCATTGTTGAACATGACCAAAAGGAAAAAACTCAAAAAAACATTTCTTTGCCTCCTTTTTTCCACAGTCAAGTTCATTAGCGATGAACTTTATTACATGACGAACATCAGCAGGACTCTGGTGTTCAGAGTAATAATCGCGCATAAATCCGATGACTTTCCAATGTTTTTCAGTCATTTCCACTTTTTCTCCCTGCGCAAGTTGTTTCGCGATTTCTTCATTCCATTCATCTGGATTAACCAAATAACCTTCGTCATCCGTTTGAATTGATTTTCCATTAACTTCAATAGTCATTATCGTTAAATCTCCAATTTTGTTACTGATGTTACGCACTATGTTACGCACTATGTTTAAGAAATCCGATTTTTTGAAAAAATCGGATTTCTAAGTAAGCGGCGAAACGATGTTTAAGAAATCCGATTTTTGAAAAAATCGGATTTCTAAGCTCGAATAGAATCGCTTTGCGTAACATCAGTTTGTTATTTTCGTTCGAGTTTGAATTAAAAGCAGATTTTAGCTTTCATTCAGGTTTGTCATTTATTTTAAGTCGTTATAAAAAAAACATCATTAAATTTTTTTAAGATTACCAGCTTACGATGAAGATTGCAACTCTGTATTTTAACATCGAAAGCGTTATGGAGTCCAAAGCTCCCATTTTCCAAAGCTGAATTGAGAGCATTAAAGCAAAATCTACCTTATGTTGTTTGACAAATTAATCGGCGTTGGACTATACTTTGAACGGCTAAAAACTGGACTTTTTTTCAGAAAACGGCAGTCTAAAACTCAACGGTTAGCAGTATAATGGCATTGGTTATTTGATTATTGAGGTTCTAAAATGAGTCACATAAAAAAAGTAGAAATAAGCAAATTATTTGGTGAACTGGATATTAATTGGTTTCGAGGTTTAAGTTTTTCTTCAAAAAACTTAAACCTCGAATTGATCCCAAAGTGAATATATTGATTGGCAAAAATGGGAGTGGAAAAACGACATTATTACGTTTGCTTAGAAATTTTCTCCTGTCAAGTCATGGGCAATTTCTTTCTAGAAATATAATAGATTCTATTAGAATCGAATTTGATGAAGAAAAATATATTTATGCTGATCAAGATTTAGAAGCGGTTTCTCAGTTACGTTCTTATAATCAATCGTCTAAACAACATCAGGCTATGAATAAAGTTCTAGCTAATAATGTCGTTTATAAAACGCAGTCAAACATTTTTCCTCAGAAAAAAGAGACTCCTTTTTCTGATGTGATTAATCTGTGCTATATCAACACATTTGATACGTCTATTGAAGGTTTTGATATATCAGAAAGTGATAAAGCGCGAAATGGTGTGAACACTGAACTTGATGTTGTTTTAAAGCATTTAATGAATGATTGGAAAAGTTACTTGCTTAAAGTGAAAATTTTAGCAGAAAAAGTCACGGGTTTTTTTGACGAAAAAATCAGACAGATTTCTTCTAAGGAAAGTGCTGACGCAAACGATTTTCAAGAACTGAAAAAATTATTAAACGAAAAAACGCTTTGTACAGGACATTTTTTTTATCATTTCTGAGTAGGGTGGGTAGAGCGATAGCGAAACCCACCATTTTTTGTGCCACTTCGTTCCTACCCACCCTACATTTTACTGAACATTTTTGATAAAAGACGGAAAATCAATGAGTTATAGAAAATTGTCTTGTACAGAGGAAAAAACGGACAAAATTGATGACATCCATTTTTATAAAAATCGCTTTATTGATCAGATAAATACTTTATTTGCTGATTCAAAAAAACGGATAGATTTTGATGAACTGGCAATTTTATGACGGAATAAATGTTCGAAGATTAATTTTCGAGGTTTCTGTTTTTAGGAGAAAAACAGAAACCTCGAAGGTATACGCCAAATATTTGAACCCCAAATAATGCGCTTTTTTCGTTTCAAACCGGATCAAAACCCGACGAAATTTATCTTCCCAAGCAAAAGTGCGCTCTACCGCAAACCGCAGTGCATATATGGCCTTGTCCCACAGTCGGGGGCGACCCCGTTTTGGCCTCTTCCGATTGCGTGGATTCTCTTTGAGATTCGGAACGAGCCCACAATTGAAAATGAGCTTGCGATTGACCCGACTGTCAAAGCCAGCATCCAAATTGAGGGGAACACGTTCCAAATTGAGTCCCACGGCTCGTGTGACGGCTCTTCGACCCTCCAAGGCGTTCGAGAGCAAAGAGATATCTGGTATACTCGCTGCTTTGACATCCATTAGGTCAATGACATTTCCTTGATTGTCAATGACACTCAAGGTTTTACTACCAGTGTGTATGTTGACATATCCAATGGCTTCGCCACCTTTTTTGGCAATGGTATTCGTTCCATCCCCATGCAAGACATCAAGAGCCAGTTGATCATGCTGATGCAAACGCCGAACACTTTCAACACGTTTGTAGTGAACCATCAGGTGCAGCGACGTTGAAACCACCTAAATATTGAGGTATAATGCATTCCTTCTATTTTGAGACTCTTCCACTGACAACCCGTATACAGAACAAACAAAATGGCGTTAAAAATTTGAAACCGCGGAATTTTTCCTTTTGACCCACGTTTGGGAAGTGATAGGTTTGGTCAAAAAAATTCATTAAATTGCTGTTACTTCTGTGGGAATCGTGTTCCAATCAACCGTTTTAGTGAGTTATTTTGTCTGAGTCATTCCGAGTTCCTATAATCGAATTTTTATTGAAAATGAGAAATATAACTTATTAAAATTTGCAACCAGTTCGCTGTTTATTTCCTTGTTAATTTTTTTCAACTGATGTTTGATTTCTTGTTCCTCTACACTTTTTTCTCCGCGTAATGGCTAATGCCTCAACTTCGACTCGAAGTACTCTGAAATATGGATTACCATGAGCATAGTTTTGCCGGTATTGCAACTTACCCATTCTTATCGCATTAATTACTTCATCCTCTGTCAGGCCAAATTCCTTACACGCATTTTTGTGGCTTAACGTCCCACCTTGCTTTACTCATTGAGATTCTGACATTTTAAACGACTCCATTTTCTTGAGAAAAAATGGTGGGTTTCCACTTCGTTCCTACCCACCGCAACCGTTTTGTATTAATTGAGAAATGGTGCCGTTTCGCTCCTACCCACCTTACTCTTACTACTCTTTGTCTATGTCAACAATTTGACCATTAATTATAGTATAGCTTACTTTTCCTTTAAATTCACTGTTTAAAAATGGTGAATTATGCCCTAAGCTCTGCATGTTGTCGGGGGTTAATCTCCAATGGCTGTTGGGATCGAAAATGCAGAGATCAGCGGGGCAATCTATTGCTAATGTGCCTGCTGAAATTCCTAAAATTTGAGCCGGTTTGTGGGTGACATAGCCAAGTGCGGTTGTTAAGTCGATTTGCATTTCTTCTGCAAAGCGTAAGCAGAGCGGTAGTAATGTGTCTAGAGCTGATATGCCCGATGCGGTCATTGCAAAAGGGCTCAGTTTGGCATCAGCTTCATGGGGTTGATGATCGGAGGAGATGGCGTTAATGTTTCCTTGTAATAAACCTTCGCGTAAACCGGTTTTATCATCATGGCTGCGTAAGGGGGGGCTGACATGGCATTGACTGTTATAGTTTTTGATGTCTTTGTCTGTTAGAAATAAGTGATGTGCGCTGACATCGGCAGTGACGGGTAGTCCTTTAGCTTGAGCCTCTTTAATCATAGAGACTGCACGGGCGGTAGAGAGGCGGCAAAAATGTGCTCGTACCCCCGTCATTTCAATCAGTAGTAAGTCACGGGCGACGGCAATGGTTTCTGCGGTTTCAGGAATACCCGATAAGCCAAGACGGGTGCTGATTGTACCTTCATGAATACAACCTTTGCTTAACCAGGGTTCAATGGGTTGTAAAAAAACGGTCATTTCACAATTGGCGGCGTAAGCATAAGCGTGACGTAAAACTTGGGTGTTGGTAATGGGTAATACGTTACTGACACCGATACAACCCGCTTCTTTAAGTCTTCCGATTTCGGCTAATTGTTCACCTTTGAGTGCTTGTGTCATGGCGGCTAATGGTAATACTTTTGCCATACCGGCTTCCGTTGCCCGTTTTTGTATCAGTTCTGCGACTGCTGGTGTGTCAATCACGGGATTGGTATCGGGTGGACAACAAACCGTCGTGATACCGTTTGCAGCAGCAGCACGAGTTTCGCTGAGAATAGTGCCTTTATGCTCTGCGCCCGGTTCGCATAAGCGTACACTTAAATCGATGAGTCCAGGGCAAACAATCTGATTTTTTGCATTAATCTGTTGTTCTGCTGAAAAATCCGTCGGTGGTGTACCTATCGCAAGGATTTTTCCGTCGGCAATGTGAACATTCGTTACTGAATCTAAATTTGAGGCGGGGTCTATCACTCGCCCTTCAAGAATACTGAGCGTTGCCATTATTGTCCCTCTTTTTGTTCTGGTATTCTGCTGCCTAAAGTCATTGCCATCACAGCCATTCTTATTGCAATACCATTGCTCACTTGTTGTAAAATAACGGAACGTTTTCCATCTGCGATGGTTGAATCAATTTCTACGCCTCGATTAATGGGACCGGGGTGCATGACAATGGCTTCTGGATGAGCGACTGCTAATACGTCTTCGGTGAGTCCATAATATTGAAAATATTCAAATACACTGGGCAATAATGCACTTTGCATCCGTTCCCGTTGAAGACGCAGCATAATGACAACATCAACATCGCGTAGTCCCGTTTTTAAAGAGTTAAAGACTTTGACTCCTAATTCTTCTATGCCCTTAGGAATCAATGTTTTTGGACCAACAACGCGCACTTGAGAAGCCCCTAAAGTCGTCAAAGCATGAATATCTGAACGGGCAACCCGTGAGTGTAGAATATCGCCGACAATAGCAACTTGCAGCGGCGCGAAATCTTTTTTATATTGGTAAATCGTTTGCATATCCAGCATGGCTTGGGTGGGATGTTCGTGTTGTCCATCGCCGGCATTGATAATGTGGATATGGGGGGCAACATGTTGTGCCATGAAATATGCAGCACCGCCTGCTTTATGGCGAACGATAAACATGTCGCAGTGCATGGCTTCTAAATTATGCAACATGTCAATCAGGGTTTCGCCCTTGCTACTTGAGGAGGTGTCAATATTGAAATTTAAGACATCTGCTGAGAGACGTTTTGCGGCTAATTCAAAAGTCGTGCGGGTGCGGGTGCTGGGTTCAAAAAATAAGTTGATGATGGTTTTCCCCCGCAATATGGGGGCTTTTTTAACGGCTTTTGCGTCAATACTGAGAAATGAGGCGGCAGTGTTTAAAATATCAATAAGTATGGGGCGTTTTAAACCTTCTATGCCTAAGAAATGTTTAAGACGACCTTGCTGATCTAATTGGATGTTATTCATGGACGGTGCGAATTTCTAAAGATAAGGGTACTGGTCCACAAAGTTTGACCGTTTTGCCACTTTCTAAACAGAGTGAGCAGCCTATGATATCGGGTTGAATGGGTAATTCTCGTCCGTTACGTTCGATTAAAACGGCGAGTGTCACGCTGGCAGGACGACCATAATCAAATATTTCATTGAGAGCCGCTCGTATTGTTCGACCGGTATATAATACATCATCCACTAATATAATGTGGCGATTATCGACTTCAATCGGTAAGGAAGATGGTTTGACACGAGGATGAAGTCCAATGCGGCTAAAATCATCCCGGTAAAACGCGATATTTAGTTGTCCTAAAGGTTGTGGTAAGTTGAGTAATTGATGCAGACGTTCTGCTACCCACACGCCGCCGGTGTGTATGCCAACCATTAGGATTTCATCACGTTTTTGTGTTTTGAACTGTTGATTTAAATAATTAGCCATGCTTGGGAGTAGCATGTCAATATGCGCTATTTGTGACATTCGGTAAACCAGGTTTCGAGAATAATTTGAGCAGCAAAAGCATCTAAATTCTTCCTATTCTTCTTTTTTGAAAAAGGACTAGAAAGCATTTTTTCAGCGGCAGCCACAGAAGAAAGTGTTTCATCAATGGTATGAACGGGTAATTGATAACGCTTATGTAGTTGCCGACTAAAGCGGCGAACTGCTGCCGTGATTGTGTTATCTGAACCGTCTGCGTGTTTGGGTAAGCCAACGACGAGCGCGTCGGGTTGCCATTCTTGAATTAAGGTGGTTATATCTGCCCAGTTGATTTGTCTTTTTTTGACTGAGACAATGGTTAAGGGGCGAGCGGTCGCTGTTAGGGTTTGTCCTATTGCTATTCCAATCCGTCGAGTACCGTAATCAAATCCGATTATATACATCATTTTAGTTTGGTTTTTCTAATTTTCCCTTTGGAATGAGACTTTAATAACTTCCAAAACTTTTAAAGCCAAACCTGACAGGTTTTCAAAACCTGTCAGGTTTAGTTTTGTGTTTTATTAAATTTTCATTCCTTTTCAAATTTTTTCATTTTCGACTATTTAAAGCATTATAACGAAATTCCCAAGTACGGGTGATGTGCAAAATGTCAGTTTCTTTACGGATATTTTCTGGAAAGAGTTCATAAGGTGCGGCAAGACGTACAATGCGTAAGGCGGCTTCATTTAATGCGGTTAATTTAGAAGGTTTTCTGATTTTAACGTGATATATGGTGCCATTGGGGTTAATTGCGATATCTAATATTAAATCGCCTTCAAGACTTTTGAGGTGAGTTTGTTTGCGATAAAATTGGGTTCCCACCTCTTCAATTTTTCTGCGCCAAGCATCCATATAGTTGGCATATTTATATTCTTTTGTGCTGGAACTGATAAATTTTCGGCGCGGAATTTTGGTATAGTCTTCAAATTTTTCATCTAATTCGGCTTGAATACTGGCGAGTTTGACAGCAACGGCATTGATAAATAAATCATTTTCAGAAGTATATTCTTCAACAACAGAGGTTTCTGAAGCATTGCCCTGT
Organism: Thiotrichaceae bacterium; assembly: GCA_029939505.1. Lineage (GTDB taxonomy): Bacteria > Pseudomonadota > Gammaproteobacteria > Beggiatoales > Beggiatoaceae > QNES01. Next base: position 29,960 of record JAOZSV010000006.1, read on the forward strand.
TTAGAGGGTTCTTCGGGTGGTGTTGCTTTTTCATGTTGTTCAACTTGGTATTTCGCTTCTTTTTCTGTTGTGACGATTTCAACCTGATCTTCTTTTGGAGCCATTGCGATTTGTGGTGGTGGTGGCGTGAAGACGAGATCAGCGGTTTGATCGGGAAATGGCGCGATTGTGGGTGTGACGGGGCGTGCTTTTTTTGAATGTTCACCACCGCCCTCGTGAGAAACTTGGGCTAAATAATCCGCTTCTTTTGGTGGTTTTTCGGTACTTTTTTGTACCAAAATAATTTCCATTGTAGTATTTAGAGTTTTAGCAGGCGCAGGCATACTAAAACCGATGCCGTAGAGGACGATAAGATGTATTAGTGTTGCAATAAATAAGGCGACAGCGAATCTTTCGGTAACGGGATCGATATAGACGAAAGTTGTATTCACTTCTTGCTCTCAAGAAAATATTCTATTCAAAATTTAATTTTGCCGATCAGAAATCAGATTTTTTCAAAAAATCTGATTTCTTAAACCTAATTAGTGATGTTCAACTTTTCAAAAAACATCGCGTTCATTAATAACTGATGTTACGCACTATGTTTCCAAGATATTTAAGAAATCTTTGAAAAAAATCGGATTTCTAAGCGGCGAAACGATATTTAAGAAATCTTTGAAAAAAATCGGATTTCTAAGCTCAAATAGAATCGCTTTGCGTAACATCAGTTAATAATTAATAATTAATAATTAATAATTAGAATGGATCGAGACTATTTAATCACCTGTAAGACAAGTGATGCTGATGGTGCCTTAATTAATGGTTCAGGTACTTGTAAAAAGTTGGAGCGTGCGCTTAATTGTGTCATCATCGCCTTCTGCTCTGTTGTCATTGTATTGATATACTTATCCATCCTTTCTAGCAAACCTCTTATTTCGGCGACGAAGAGTTTTCCCTCATAATTTTGACCTAAAATTGGAATCAGCTTGTATTGCCAGACACTTTCTGTGGGTACTCGTGGCGTGTAGCTGTTTGCGATATTTTTTAAGAGTTCCTCATCCACTTTGAAAACGACATGTTCAGTATAAAGGCATTTTCCATAAAGCGGTAAAGCAGTACAATCTTCTTCTTTCTTAATCGTGGTTGCTGAGATGAATTTCATCCCCCCAAGACGAAATCTTTGGTAATTGGCTTGATTAAAATGTTTCCATCTTGAGCCAGAGCCTGAAGCACCATAATTAATGACATTATAGACTTGATACGTTTTTTTACCTGTTTTTTTGTTAATAAATCCTCTTAAAAAGTTGTCATTCAAGACGACTTTGTGTAAACCGTGCCTTTTTTGAAATCCTTTGATTGTAGAAAAGGTGACAGTGGCATTTGAAGCCTTGTCATAAATGATCACGTTTTCTTTAAAGTATTCTATATCTAATAATACTCCATTGGGCGGAGTGACAACACATCCAGATAGGATGATAATAGCTGTTATTATGAATGTGATTTTTTTCATATTGTTCCGTTCGTTTTGTATTTCAATCATTGAGAAAATGGTATTAGTCGAAGAAATTGTATCATATTTTAATCTCTTCGCTAAATGATTTTGATACAAAACCCAAACAATAACTACAAGGATTATTTATCAACAAGGATAATCACTTGGTTATATTTTCTTAACTGTTTGATTTTTAATGTTTTTTTTATTATCCTTTCTTATTAAAGAATCCTTGTCGTTATTATCCTTGGTAACTATTCAGCCTTGAAATCAATTTCAAGGCTGAAAGCTAAAATCTGTTAAAACAGACTAAAGTTTAGCTGAGCCTGCTTTAGCTTTTAGCGCAATTTCAAGGCTAATGGCTGAGTCGTTACGAATAATAGTAGAATAGATTCTTTCAAATTAATGAAGGGCGAAAACCAGAGATAAGAATATTTTGCGAATCTGGTTGTACTGATTCTGAGGAACAGCATATTCAACTCTGCAAGATGAATGGGTTGATTTTATTAAATATGATCAAGGCGAAAGTTTTTTGAAGAAAAACTTTCGCCTCGATCGCATAACGGTAAAGATTTAGGGCATGGTGGACATTTAATTTCTCAAGAAGAGATTGAAAATATTAGGAAAAGTTTAGAATTGCCGTTTACTGGTTCATTATTTTAAATATGAACCTATCCCACTAATATTTAACCCAAACACAATAACTACAAGGATTGTAACTACTCAGGGCAACCACAAGGGATTGCCCCTACATCAGATATTTTCGTCCGTATTAATAACTGATGTTACGCATTATGTTTCCAAGATGTTTAAGAAATCTTTGAAAAAATCGGATTTCTAAGCGGCGAAATGAGGTTTGAGAAATCCGATTTTTGAAAAAATCGGATTTCTAAGCTCGAATAGAATCGCTTTGCATAACATCAGTTAATAAGAATCTGGTTGTAGGGGCAATCCTTTATGGTTGCCCTGAGTAGTTACAAATAATCACTCGCTCAATTTTTATTAACTCTTTGATTTATAATGTGTTTTTATATATCATTTCTTATAAATAATCCTTGTAGTTATTATCTTTGTCGTTATTAATTGAATAATAGTGGAATGGGTTCACAAAGGTTTTTTTTAGATGGAAAATTTTACGCATTACGTGACTCAAGTCAATAATATTGTTTGGGGCCCTGCTATGCTTGTGCTTATTCTTGGCACAGGCATTTATTTAATGCTCAAGTTACAATTGATACCCCTTCGTAAGTTAATCTATGGTTTTCGTATGCTCTGGCAGGGACGTTCTAGTAGCGGCAAGGGGGATATTACCCCTTTTAATGCTTTAATGACTTCCCTTTCTGCAACCATTGGTACAGGAAATATTGCTGGAGTAGCGACGGCGATTTTTTTAGGTGGTCCTGGCGCGTTGTTTTGGATGTGGTGTACTGCCCTAGTGGGCATGGCGACAAAATATGGTGAAGCCGTTTGTGCTGTGCATTACCGCGAAAAAGATGAGGGCGGAAATTATATTGGTGGTCCCATGTATTACATTAAAAATGGTTTAAAAAGCCATTGGGCTTGGTTAGGGACAGCATTTGCCATTTTTGGTGCGATAGCAGGTTTTGGTATTGGTAATACAGTGCAAGCTAATTCTGTTGCAGATGTATTACGTGCTGAATTTGGTGTGCCGACTTGGATCACTGGTATGACATTAGCTGTATTGGTTGGGCTAGTGTTAATTGGGGGAATCCGTCGGATTGCAGAAGTGGTTGGTAAACTTGTGCCTGTGATGGGAATTGCTTATGTGGGATGTGGATTGATTATTTTGGTTATTCATGCTGCTGAAATACCCCATGCTTTGAACCTGATTTTTAGTTACGCATTTACACCAGTAGCGGCAACTGGCGGTTTTGCAGGGGCGGGAGTTTGGCTTGCTATTCGCTATGGTGTCGCTCGCGGAGTCTTTTCTAATGAAGCGGGTTTAGGTAGCGCACCAATAGCACAAGCGACGGCTCGTACAGATAGCCCTGTGCGACAAGGCGTTATTGCTATGTTAGAAACTTTTATTGATACGATGGTCGTTTGTAGCATTACAGGTTTGGTGATTATTATCTCTGGTGCTTGGACAACTGGCGCGACTGGCGCATCTTTATCATCAGCCGCATTTGAAATCGCTTTACCGAATTTTGGAGGCTATATTGTTGCCCTTGGCTCTGCGATATTTGCTTTCACGACATTATTAGGATGGAGCTTTTATGGTGAAAAATGTGTGCAATTTCTTTTTGGATACAAATCAATTAAAATTTTTCGGTTATTATGGGTGCTGGTTATACCCATTGGCGCGATGGGAGAATTAGGTTTGATTTGGTTAGTCGCAGATACACTTAATGCGCTTATGGCGATTCCTAATTTAATCGCTTTGTTATTATTGAGTCCAATTATATTTAAGCTGACACGGGAATATCGCTTTTCAGAGAAATAATTTGTATTAATCAGAATTTTCATTCTGAAAATTCTGATTAATAAGAAAAGGGTGAAAAATTCTCCGCACCCTCCTTCAATAAACAGAATTTGAACAGTATATCTGTGAGGTTAATATCATGTCTATTACTGAATTAACGAGGATTGCTAGAGAGCAATCTAAAATCAGAACTCACTCACAACGAGTTGCCTTATTGAAAGCGGCTGATATAATCGGCTCTGATGGTTATTTATCCGATAAATATTTTTCTCAAGAAACGGTAGAAAAAGATCGTAAGTCAGGACGTAAACCGACTATTTAAAATGTATAAAACTAAAACATCTTTTGTTTATGGCTTTCATGGAATTGATGAAGAAGTCGCTTACCAAATACTTAATAACAAAACCCAATTTTTACCAAGCAGTAACAAATATGATTGGCTTGGTAGTGGTATATACTTTTGGGAAAATAACCTTTCGAGAGCCAAACAGTATGCTGTTCAAGATTCAAAAAGAAAGAATAGCAAGATCAAAACCCCTTTTGTACTAGGCGCTATTTTAGATTTAGGAAATTGCTTCGATTTACTAGAACAAGAAAATTTAGATTTTTTAGCTTATGCTTTTGAAGAATTAGAATATACTGCTAAAGCTGAAAATATGCCTTTACCTGAAAATAAAAGTTTTCATTCAGAAGACTTTGACTTAAAGAAAAGGGAATTAGATTGTACTGTAATTAGACTAGCACTTCAGATTGCAAAACAAAATGGAGTCATTTTTGATTCAGTAAGAGCTGTATTTTGGGAAGGTAGAGAACTTTATCCAAATGCTGGGTTTAAGAAGCATAATCATATACAAATAGCCATAAGAAATCCAAATTGTATTAAAGGCATATTTCTCCCTAGAGAAAAAGGATAATTGGGGATCGAGGTTTGAGTTTTTTGAAAAAAAAACTCAAACCTCGATTTTTTTCTTTTCAGAATTTTTACTATATATCGAAAAAGTCATGACTAAATTAGAAAAAGATCAAGAACGGGAACATCGTATTGACATGGAAATTGTGGTTGATGCGTATGATAGAGAAGAAAGGGCAATGGGATGGTACTATTATGTTTCGGAGAATTGTCATTTCCCATTTAAGGCAAAATGTACAGTTGAAAGAAGAACTTCGCCTTTGAATCTGAATGATGAGGTAGATGTTGTCGATACCGGTATTCATATAGATGATCAAACAAACGAGGTCATAAATGACTGGCATTACTGGAGCAAAAGGGAATATGAGTTTTAGTAAGGTAGGGTGGGTAGGAACGAAGTGGAAACCCACCATTACACTGTTTAAGAAATCCGATTTTTGCAAAAAAATCGGATTTCTCAGTGGGTTAATTGAACTACATAATTTAATGCCCCATACAATTGATTTAACTTATCAATGGTAAAATTGATTGGTTCTTTAACAAACACATCTCTTTTCAATTTTCCAAATTGCCATAAATTACCATCAGTAACAATTCCATAAACAGGATGCTCAATATCATCATTGATTTTTTGCGAAGCAACTAATTCTGCTAAACATTGCCCCCAACCTTGTTCAAAATCATTTTTTTTTGCTTCAACGACAATAAGTATTGGTTTCTCTAATACCGTCTTACCTAACTCAGAACGAGCAGAAAAGATATAATCTGGTGTGCCAGAAAGCGTTTCATCATAAGACAGACTTTTTTGGATCCAGAAGGAACACTTTAAATAATATTTTTTATACACTTCTCTCAAAAGGGGAGAAATGATAATTTCACAGCGTGAGGCTTCTGAACTAAAAACATCAATATTTTCTTTATAAAATTCCAAATCACTTAAAAAGTGTTCTGAGGGTTGTATTTCTTCAGTGAGCAGGAAAATTTCTTCATGGTATTTGATATGATATTTTTTCTGCACTTCTGCAATGTTTTTAAAATCACTAAATGCCATATTTCAATTCCTGTTACAAAACGCTAAAAAAAATGTAACTACTCAGCCTTGAAATCAATTTCAAGGCTGAAAGCTAAAGTCTGCTAAAGCAGACTATTAAAAAAACGGAGTCGTTTAGCTGAGCCTGCTTTAGCTTTTAGCCTTGAAATCAATTTCAAGGCTAACCGCTGAGTAGTTACAAAAAAATGTTAATGTAGGTTTTTTTTGGTGCAACGGTAAAACGTTATACTCAAAATGTAGGGTGGGTAGGAACGAAGTGGAAACCCACCATTTTTTTGTGGGTTTCGCTACATTTACTAGAAATCAACAGAATCGTTTTGAAAAATCATTGTTTTTAATAAGATTTGTTCCGACAGTCGTATGATCTTCAATAGCCGCAAAAGTCGCTCCCACAATATGGTTATCTTGTACCATATTTCCTGTTGTACCTGGCAACAGATGTACCCCCGCATGATGTACTCCCAAAATATCATTCTTGACTATCTGATTATAACAACTGGCAAAATCACTTTGTTCAGAATGTTGGCGTTGCGCGACTCCAATCAGCACCCCAAAAAAATGAAATTTTTTATTCACACCGCGATTATTATCAACAATAAGATTATTTGCCACCGTACAGCTATATACGGAACGCACAAATTTAACGCCATCTCCATAATTGCCATCAATACAATTATTTTCAATACGTGTATAAGCTGCATTGTCAAGGCTAATACCTGGTAATTTAGCTTGAGAGCTGCCATCAGCCATTAAACCCATGTCTTCCACAAAATCTTGGGTTAATTCGATCTGATGTTGTAAAGCCCGTTTACCATTACCATAAATGTGACAATTTTGCACTTGACAATACCAAGAACCATTATCAATCGTAATTCCTTCACAATCATTTTCCGCGATCACACAATTAATAACTCGTAAATAACCAACACCATCGGTTGTTATACCCATTTTACGATTATGACGAAATGAACAATTGATTAGTGTATTGCGATATGGCGCAGGATCAGCAGGTGAGAAAGGCCCAAAATTACCAATAATTTCAGTAGTATAGTGTATTTGTGCCTGAAAATCTAATGGTTCAATTTCTGGGGGTAATTTTAGATCGGTAAGAAAAATACCGCTTTGTTTACAGCGTTCTGCGATACACGAGTCAAGTACCGTATCTTGCACATCGCGTATCATCATAAAACCAACGATATCTGCTTCATAAACGGTACACCGTTCTAACCGCGCCCTGTAAACTTCATCTGAAAACAAAAAACCGACGGCGCGAGGTGCAAGAATTTCGACCTGAGAAAATAAAATATCGCTCGCTCTAGTCACCAAAATGGCAGCACAAAACTTATTCGTACCTTGATGACGAATCCTTATATTTTCCACCCGTACCCGATTATCACCTTGAATCATTAGACCAAAATCAATATCCTTGAACACCAACTCCGTCATCCCTAACACGCCGACGAGGCTTACACCAGTACGGAGTTTCAGCGTTTCTGTCAGTTCAATACGACCCGCTGGCAAATGCACTTCACCTCCGTTTTCTGGTAGGGCTGCGATTTCGGAAAATAGGCGATTCGCATTAAAATCGTCGGGCGGAATCACGCGCAGGGGTACCTCATCAGCTTGTGACATGGAACCGTTGTCTCTTGCCGGCTGACTATTCGCTTGGGCTGCAAGACGCATCCGTTCAAAAAGTGCCCATTCAATCTGGGTAGATTGGAGATTGAATTGAGATTCAGGTACTGGAGGAGGTGGCCTGTTTTTTTTAGGTTTGAGAAACCAAACGATTTTTTTTATTAATAAACTCAATTTGAACATAATTAATGTCGTGAGTTAGATAGCTTCTAGCTATGAACTCTGAATGTTAAAAGATTTATGGTAACGGTCGCGTGGGAATGCATACCGTGATGTTCAGCATCACATATTTTATTAAAAGCTGGAGCGTTATGCATCAGCAATTCTAATTGTCTTGTCAATAAATTGAAAAAGTTCCACCACTGCCGCCAAACGTCCCTCAATTTAATATGAAGACTATATCGCAGCCTATTCATTAACCAGTTTTAAAGTATAATCTAACAAAGTTGGATTAAAATAAATTTTAGAGTCCCTTAAAATTTGAATATGAGGTTTAAGAGATGGAAGTATTCCTTTTTTCTTGGCTTCAATAAGGATACCAAGGCTTCCAATGACTTTTATGTGGTTCAGTTTTGCTACCCTTCGTCCCGCTTTTTCATCAATTAACAAATAGTCTGCTTGGAGATGTTTATACAATGCGATAGAACTCAATTCGCCTTTATCCAGTGAACTTCCCTCAATTACAACACGATTTAAATCCAAATCAGTGACTTTTTCTTGTAAATATTCTTTTTCGAGGTTTTAGTTTTTTGACAAAAAACTAAAACCTCGAAAAGTTGAACTGCTCCGAATTGACCACCAACAGTTACTTCTTCATAAACCTCTCGTGAAACGGTAACCTCATCAAATAGTTTTCCTAAAATATCCAAACTGTCACAGATTGCCAATGCCACTAAAGGTGATGCGTCTGCTACTACAATCATGATAATTCCTTATCTAACATAGCAACTTCGTTATTTAATTCTTCAATATTTTCATAAGTTTGGTGTTCGATACCTCTTTGTTGGCATTCGTATAAAAATTCATAGCGATCTATTTTTCCAATAAATTCAATAGCCGCTCTTACCGAAAGTAGTCCATTTCTATACATATCTATGGCGGTATTCAATTTTAATAATTGAGTTAATTTTTCCGGCGATTGAGAAATGACATATTTTTCTGGAATATCAATTTCGAGGTTTTAGTTTTTTGAAAAAAAACTAAAACCTCGAAAATGAGTTCCATAAGATTTCTCCAAGTTGATAGAGAATAAAATCAAAGTTGTTGTAGGTGGGCAAGGTGTTTTTCGTGCAACGGCAAAATACGACTAGGCTTTAAAACCTAAGTACCTGTGCATAAATAATTGAATAAAAGGGACCAGGTTCGGATTATTTTGTTAAATACCACAATCTGTCTTATCATTTAAATAACGAGAAAACTTGATCATCGAGTATTAACAATATTTTTGATAAAACTTTAATATTTTGGTACTCAGGGCAACCATAAAGGATTGCCCCTACAACATTAAAAAACTTTAGGCTGAAATATTCTTATGTCGAGTGACGAAAATCTTCTGATGTAGGGGCAATCCCTTGTGTTTGCCCTGAGTAGTTACTCCTAAATTAGAATAATAGACTGGGTTGCAACAGATAAAGTGGAGATGGTGAGAGGAGCCTGATGGAATCAGAATTGTACCCCGCTTAATGAGAGAGAAGCTATTATTCATCGCAGGCTTACTTTGACTTGATCAAGATATCGTTGTTCTTGGTTCAATTCACTAAGCACTTTCACTTGTTCCTCATCACGCCCCATCGCACGAAAAATGGATTCTAAGTTGATAGGGAATGAACTCCCATTTGGATCTTCCCATTCTTGGCAATAATCATGAGTAAAATCTTTAATTTGAAATCGACTCATTGTGCCATATTCTGCATAAACTTCATCAAGTATCCGCATTTCGGCTTTGCTCAACTCATCAAAGTCCTCAACCTCTCTTGATAGGGATACTTCATAATTATCTTCATCTCTAATGAGATCGTGCCAAGGACTCACTTCGTCTGGAGAAGGCTGGGATTTGATCAGATCGTAAGTTTGAGAAAGCACGGGACCGTGGGGCATGGAAACAAAATGATCGCCACTAATAGGCTCACCCCACTTTGAAACCGCTTTTCGCTCTGCTAAATAAAGCAGCTTAATTAGTTTGATAAAAGCCATGCGATTGCCCCTTTTCTTTAAAAGGTATGCCGCCATTTGGGTTACAACTGGTTCTGAGAACATTATAGTCTCCGCTTAACATATTGCTGTTACATAGAATTATAGTTGTCCACCGCCTGGCTCGCAGCGTTGGCTTTTTGGTATGCCACAGATAGTTTTTGTTTTATCATCCACGCCTAGTAAAATTTTGTACAGGACAATTTTTTATAAGTATTCGAGAGTCGAGGTTTGAGTTTTTCGTAAAAAAACTCAAACCTCGACTAAAGTTTTTTGAAGAAAAACTTTCGCCTCGAATTGATTTTTAGGATGAAATCATTCAGTCAAAGTCAAAACCAGACCTGGCAGGTTCAAAAGAAAACCTGCCAGGTCAAAATCAAGTTTGGTCGCTGCCCTTGACCTGCCAGGTTTTGTTTTAACCTGGCAGGTCTGATTTTAAAGTCTTTTAAAGATTTTTACCTACAAAATCAAACAGTTATAAATACAGACCTTATCCTGTTCTTATATACAATCCTTGTAGTTATTGTTTGAGTAACAAGAAAACTTGATGATCGAGTGTAAGTCAATGAGAATTAATTTTATTGTCAATTCTGTTAATTTTTAAATTCGGCCAATTTTGATTCAAGCAATAAAAAATGTCCTATACAGTCGTAACTGATTCAAAAATCTCATTTTTTACAAATAGCAAATTCTTATAAATCCCTTTTAATTTTTCTAAATCGGTACTATCATAGTTTCTGCTGACAAAATATTGATATTTGTTAATCTCTAATTTTTCTAAAATGACGAAATTCCAAATAGCACCAATAATAAAAGCTCCTTTGATCGTGGTAAAATCATTCAATTCAATTGCAGCAATTAATTCAGCTAACAGTTGTGGTTCCGGATCTTTTGCTGTTTTTGATTTTTTAAACTCTTGTATAAAAAAATAAGGTTTTTCTGAATAAAAATATCCCTTAGCGACGACAAAATCAGTCTCTCCATTTAGAATAAATTGCTCAGTTTGATAAAATAAATTTTCATCATAAAAATCCCTTATTTCTTTGTCAATATTTATAAAGTCAATTCGATTTAAAATCGGTGTGATAAATTTCACTTTTAAATCTTCTTCTTTATAATTCTCCAGAAAAAAAATATTTTTATCAATTAAGTTTTTTAAAAAGAGAATGTCTTTCTCATTTAATATGATGTTTTCATCATTAAACCAGTGATTGAATTTGTCATAATTCAGTTTCGGTTTTATTTTGACCAGATTTTTTAATTCACTAAAACTTATTTTGCTAAAAGAATAAGTTGGAATGGCATTTCTTATTTGATTCTTTGCTTCAAGTAAATCTAAGCGTCTTTTGAATTGCTCATTCTCTTTTAATAGTTGGTGTAATTCTTTAGTCATGATTTTGGTTGCTCTATTAAACCGGACTGATTTTAGAAGCGTGTCCGGTTTGTTTTTTGGAAATTATGACATTGGATTTTTCACAAAAAATGTTCGTATCCACCGCACCCCAGCCAGCCAAACGTCCTTAAATTTAGGCGGAGAATAGCGACAAAAACCTTCATCATTCACATATAATAAATCGGCTTTGAGCCAAGATAAGCCATAAGACGGTTGATAATCCGATTGAATCACCAAATCATAACGCCCACGTAATTGCCAATAGGTTTTCCAGCGACTCAAATTTTTAGGCATAATGACAAAATTGGCATGAGGTATCTGAAATAGGGGTTTTCCACCCGGTAAAGTGAGAAAATCTATGCTTAACTCTGGACGTGAACGTATCGCTTGCACCAGTGCTTTTTGCAGCCCTGTTGCTTGAAGATTGACTGTCCATGCGACCAAAATATTTTTAACGGTGGGTTCTAATAAGACTGACATGACTTTGTCATTGGGTTGATAAGTCGATAACAGTTTAATGTCTTTTTTGCCTAAGTTTCCTGCTGTAAAATCGGTGATGGCTTCATAATGGAGTCGCGCTAAATCGGGTTTGCCAATCAGGTTATAATATACCGCTTTCTTTAAGATATAGCGTATTAAACGCTGTAGAGAGGCCGCCTCTGCGCCGTGTGTTTTTAACAAGTCCAAAACGTTGCGGTTGTCATAATACAAAACCCATGTTGGCACTTTAGCCGCGGCGGATAAGTGCCAAATCAATGATTTAGCAGAGACAACGACTCGATGACCCATTTCTGCTATGCGTAAACACCATTCTACGTCATCAAAGTGGATAAAATAATCGCGCCATAAGCCAGCTTGTTTAGCAACGTCTGCTCGAACTAATAATGAGGCGGCGGCCACATATTCTATATCCATCTCAGGTTGACAGTGCATCAAGTATTTGCTTAAATCAACTTCGGTGGTCAATAATTCTTGCACGGAGCGTCCTTGCCATGCCGGGATTTCTTCCAAATGACGATTTAAAAATAACTGCCCTAAACCACAGTCGATAAAAGCCCCCATTTCGTTTATTCGCCAAGGATAATCAAGCTGCATCATGGTCGAACCGGCTATGGCTATATCTGGCTCTTTTTCTAATAAAGCCAATAGTTCAGTGAGGGCGCGGCGGTGTACCAAGACATCGTTATCTAATAACCAAAGGTATTGATAATGCGCCTGTTCAAAAGCCCATTGTAAACCTGTATTAAATCCCCCAGTGCCACCTATATTTTCTGGGTTACAAATTAAGTTAATTTGCGGATAGGCTGCTTTTATGGCAGCGGCTGTGCCATCACTGCTGGCGTTGTCTATTACCAATACATCATAAGTATAGCTGGAAGAGTCTAGCGTTGCAAGAGAAGCTAATAGTTCTAAAACGTACTGTTTTTTATTCCAAGTAACGATGATGATTAAAATATGAGGTGTTGTCATAAGCGTTTGATGAGTTGCTGTCAATTAAGAAGTTGATAATGATGTTGTCCATTCATCCAGACTTTTTTTAATCATTTTTTTTATTTTAGCGCGTTGGCTGGATTTCGCTTTGACATGTGCGCCGCCCTTTCGCAAGATGGGGGCGTGAGCGATAGGGTTTTTTACTTTTGTTGTCATAATTTTATACCTTCTTACTTAGAAATCCGATTTTTTCAAAAAATCGGATTTATTAACTGATGTGACGCAGGGTGCTTCTAAATTCCACCGATTTCATCGGTGGAATTTGGTGAAATTTGGAAGCACCTTGCGTAACATCAGTTCTTAAACCTAAAAAAAATTCTAACCTTTCACACAGACGACTTGTTTCAGTGTATGCACTACTTCTACTAAATCGCTTTGGTTTTTCATCACTTCATCAATATCTTTATAGGCTCCTGGAATTTCGTCAATAACCCCTCTATCTTTACGACATTCAACGCCTTGCGTTTGTGTTTCCATATCATTGGTATTAAAGCGGCGTTTTGCTTCGGTGCGACTCATCTTGCGCCCTGCACCGTGTGAACAGGAACAGAATGATTCTGGATTGCCTTTCCCCCGCACAATATAGGATTTTACTCCCATACTGCCAGGGATAATTCCTAATTCGCCATCACCAGCACGAATAGCACCTTTGCGAGTTAGAAAGACTTGTTTTCCAAAGTGTTCTTCTATCGCCACATAATTATGATGACAGCTAATAGCCTCTTTAGTCACATCAAAAGGGGGTAATGGTTTACGAAGTGCTTCAATAATCAAGCGCATCATTTCGCGCCGATTGAATGAAGCATATTCTTGCGCCCAATGCACTGCTTCCACATAATCATTAAAATATTCTGCTCCCTCTGTAAAATAAGCTAAGTCCCGATGAGGCAGTTGCGCTATATGTTTTTCCATATCTTTCTTAGCCAATTTAATGAAATAACGTCCAATAACGTTTCCAATACCCCGACTGCCAGAGTGTAACATCACCCAAACTTCTTGATTTTCATCCAGACAGATTTCAATAAAATGATTCCCACCCCCTAATGTACCTAATTGTTGTGTCCATGTTTGATAAGGGTTTTTTATCATTTTCATAATAGCGGGATGTTTGGTGAAAATTTGCTCTTCAAGTACAGTATTCAACGCTTTAATCGTAGAATTTTTAGCTAATATTGATTTATGCTTTGAAAATCCCACAGGCACGGCTTCTTCAATGGCTAGGCGAACTTGTTTGAGATTATCGGGTAATTGACTGGCTTTGAGAGATAAACGGGTTGCGTTCATTCCGCAATTATGTACAAACACACCAGCTGATAGCGCAAAATTTTCATACTCAGGCACGGTTAAACAGTAAACATCCTCCTGTCGTTCAAGGAATTTGACAGAACCTGTTGCAGGATGGATTCGATAACTCTCCTTATCAAGGCGACTATAAAACGGCATCAGAGAGGCTTTTGGCTTCAAATCTTTCGCTTCACACCACTTGCCATCCCGCAACATGAATTGATGATCTGGCGTACACAAGATTTCTTCGTCATTGTCCAATATGATTTTCATTAAGGACGCATTTTTACGGGTTAGTTTTGCGGTTGCTTTGGCACCAGTAATCTTTTGATCTTTGTCAATGCTATATACCCAATGTTCACCACCACGTTCAGTCAATTCTTTGAGTGTTGCTGCTGTACCATCAATCAGTGGTACTTTAGTTTCACCCACAAAACAGCCAATATCCACGCCAACGGCGGCGGGAATAATCGCACCTGTAGTTGGAATCACTGAACCAATAGTGGCACCAATGCCCTTATGTACGTCTGGCATGGCAGCAACATGACTATGGATAAAAGGCAATTCAGCAATTAGCTTTAATTGATCAATGGTATGAGAGGGTACATCGTTCGTATAAATTTTTACAGGCACTCTGCCTGTATTTAAAAACATTTGAATTGGCATATTTTAGCAATGGTTAATGGTTAATGGTTAATGGTTTCGAGGCTAAAGTTTTTTTGTAATTACTCCGCCCCCTCGTTCCCAAGCTCCAGCTTGGGAACGCATTCAGGGACGCTCTGCGTCCCGCGACGCAGAGCGTCGCGACAGGCGTTCCCAAGCTAGAGCTTGGGAACGAGGGGTAGTTTTTTCGTATCTTCTCTAAATTCTGTGGAAAACTAAGCGCTGCACGTTTACCCACACTTTTTTGAGAAGATACGTTTTTTCTTTAAAAAAACTTTCGCCTCGAAATGAATTTTAATATAAATATCAATCAGTTACTTGAACAGCGCGTCTGCTATTCAATTGGAAAACGCGATATTTTTTCAAAAAACGGGGCTTTGAAATATGGATTATTTTGACAGAGATGAAAAATATTTGACAAATTTGACCATTTATAGTTTATAATAATATCAAGAAGTTAGTCAGGCAGTCGCTATATTTTTTTTGAAATGTAGAGGAAAGTCCGGGCTTCATAGGACAGGGTGCCAGGTAACACCTGGGAGGCATGAGCTTACGGAAAGTGCCACAGAAAATAAACCGCCTTTTTTTTCAGGTAAGGGTGAAAAGGTGTCGGTAAGAGCGCACCGCATTGGTGGTAACATCAATGGCATGGTAAACCCCACTCGAAGCAAGACCAAATAATGGAATTGTATAGTGTTTATCATCTATACAAATGTGGTCCGCATTACTCCAGGGTAGGTCGCTAGAGGTGTTTGGTGACAAGCATCCCAGATGAATGACTGTCACACTTAATTCTGCTCTAAGGGTCGTCAATGGTGTACAGAACCCGGCTTATAGACTGACTTCTTACTTTATTTTTACATCAAAAATGCAAAATGTCGTCTTTTAAACTTTTAAACTTTCAGAAATGAGAAACGCAGATATTTAGAAACCAAGTTTCTTTAAGAAACTTGGTTTTTCATCATTATGGTTTTTTTATATTGAAAAAAACCATTGCCTACAAACATTTAAATTCTGTCACCGTGATCACCCACGCTTTTCCTCCCTCAAATTCCATTTGTTTTAAAGTGCCTGTCACTTCAATTTTTTCTGGACATTGCACTTCTTCTTTAGTATGTAAAATGACTTGAATTTTATCAATAGCCATATAATCTTGAAGACCACTGCCCCCCGTGAAATTTGGATCGGCGAGCGCGAAAAATTCAGGTACATCAAACATGCCCACACGAGAACCTGAGCCTTTCACGTTTTTATCTTTGCAACTGTCAAATGAGGCTGCCTCTTTTAAAATACAATCTGCCGCAAAAACGGGTATTATCGCAATACTGCTTATAAAACCCAGTAATCCAAGTCCAAACGCTAATTTTAGAGATAAAGATTGATAATTCATCCTGTTTTTTTCTCCTTAACATAAGTGTGTTTTTTTTCCAATATTTTTTAAATGTTTCAGTTTGATGACAAAGTATCAATTTCATCACCAATCCAAGAAATTCTTTAATAAAGTTAAGCCAGCCTGTTGGCTTTTTTCTGGATGAAATTGCACTGCAAAAACATTGTCTCGTGCCATAACTGACGCAAAATTTATGCCGCAATATTGTGTCGTTCCTACCACAACACCATTATCAATGGGATCAACATAGTAACTATGTACGAAATAAAACCAGCTATTATCTGGAATACCAGTCCATAGTGGATGAGACTCTGTTTGTTGAACTTGATTCCAGCCCATTTGTGGAATTTTTAAACGTTCACCATTCTGCAATTTTTCAATTGGTTCAACAAAGCGGCGTACTGTTCCCGATGTCCAATTAAAACAAACAGTTCCACCACTTTCTTCACTATTTGTTAACAATGTTTGTAAGCCAAGGCAAATACCCAAGAAAGGTTTATCTTCAAGTGTTTGTTTCATGGCATCAGCTAATCCGCTTTGATTAAGCAAAGTCATGCAATTACCAATGGCTCCTTGCCCTGGAAAAACAACTTTATCCGCATGAAGTATGACTTCCGCTTTGTTGCTGACTTTCACTTTCCAATCATGAGCGGCGATATGTTCAAGGGCTTTCGTAACAGAGCGTAAATTGCTCATGCCATAATCAATCACAATAACTGTTTTCATAGAAAAATTCCTTTCGAGGCTTTAAGAAAAACTTTAGCCTCGAAGACGATTCGAGTCGATTCGAGGTTTTCGTTTCAAAAAACTCAATTCGAGGCTAAAGTTTTTTCTTCAAAAAAACTTTAGCCTCGAATCGAATACAAGCAGTGTTGCTATTTTTTGTTTTTACTCTTGGGTTTTTTTTCACTCCGACGAATTTCTTGTTGGTGATAATAATGCTGTATTTCTTCAACAATCCAACCTCTAACCTTAGATTCTTTTCGTTGAAAAACAGGGTTTTCTACACCAAACATAAATCGGTAAGTTGCTGAAAACGGTAAAAATGGGATGGAAACGAGTACCCCAGCTAAAGAAATTAAAGTCGCTAGTACAATCTTCGCATTTTGATCCACTTCTTCCAATTGCTCTGGCAAACCTTGAAACAACAGATTGAATATCTGGGTTTCTTTTGAAAGCATTACAACAGTTTTATAAACTTCAGCATCACTCAGAAAATAATAGATAAAACCAGCACTAAAGAGTGCAATCCCCACTAGAATAAAATCTGCGAATAAACGAATCAAAAAAAAGGCTAAATAAATTAATAAAAATACAGAGATAGCAACAAAAATGGGTGAATCTATAACTAAATCCACAGTTTATTCCTCTTAAAGATTAAAGGTTTTTCTTCAATTTAGGCGGTTATTTAAGATTAATATTTAATCTTAATTAATTAAAATTAATCTCTTTTTAACTTTAAACGCCTATTTAACGGCAAAATAATAACACATAAGTAATTTATTATAATATCTGTATTTATTATAATATAAGTTGAAAGAATAATCCACGCAACTGAATGAACGAAATATCAGAGTTGACTGTTCATCATTTACGTCTGAAGCTACGTTTTTCAAAACGTTTTGCATTGGTATTAATTATACTACATTGTGGGGCGCTTTTATTGTTATTACCATTGACATTGCCTGTAGAATTTGCAATTGTTAAATTAGGTTTAGGATTTCTAGTATTATTGAGCGCATTACAGACAATACGTCAACATTTGCTTTTAATTAATCCTTTCAAGGTTCAACTTCAAAAAACGTCAGCCTCGAATGACGTTCAAAAAAAAGTCCTCATTGCTTCAGGCAGTTATTTTCATCCACAATTGGTTGTTTTAAGATTGGAAAATGTGGAAAAGGGTGAAATTAATACTGTCATTTTTTTTCCAGATGCTTTAGATGTTGAGACATTTCGACGCTTACGTCTGTTGCATCTAAATAAAATTAGAATTTCTTAATCTTAATCCACATTATCTAAACTCAAAAATGAATTTTGGAGTTAGTTTTTTTTATGGAGTCTATTCGAGGCTAAAGTTTTTTGAAAAAAAACTCTTAGCCTCGAATGCTGAAGCGTTGGACTCCAGAAAGTGCAGCGAAGCTGAAGCGTTGGACTCCAGAAAATGCCCAAAGCCAAAAAACGTCCAAAATTTCACTCATCGACTCGAAAATCATGCTCCAAAAGTATTACTTTAAATTTTTTGCTAAAATAAGATTTTTGCTGTTCGAGCTTAATTTTATTTCAATTTTTATTTCAATCAAATCAGGAGGTTTTTGATGAACACAATGATAAAAGTGTTAGTCATTTCAATCGTTTTTTTTATCACTCCAGTCTGCGCTAGCGAGTCTGGACTATTGCTGGGTTTACGTTACAGTGGTCATTATGACAGTTCTGCCACAATTGCCGAAGAAAAAAATGCTTTAGGGAAACGATTCCCTTCATCCTATCGCACGTTTTGGATACGTGCCGAAAATGGGCAAGTAGAATTGGCTGCTGAAAGGACTAATCTGTTAGTACCACGTAGTGATGGGTTTTGGCGACTTGATGTCAAACACAGTGTCTATAATGATTTTTCTGAAGATTTTATTTGGGTTAATCCCGCGCCTGATCAAGATGCCATCTCTAACCCTTTTCTTGCAGAACAAGAAGGGATTGATGCTTTTGATGTTTCACTTCTCATCAAAGAGCAAGGGATTGATATCACACATGGGGAATATTGTAAAGGTTATATCTCCCGCGATATTTTATTCATCGGAAACAATCACCTTTCCATTGGTTTAACTCACAACGAAATCTGTCGTGGCTTTTCTATGGATAGCACCACTCATAGCGCATTGCAAATGCTCTCACTGGAAAAGTTGGAACCCATTGAAATAACCACTTTGTTAAACACGAAACATCGCAATCTCTTTAAAAATGCGGCAAAAAGTTATCAAGACAAAAACACAGGCATCAAAGAATGGGGCGAAGTCAGTGGAGGAATTATGCGTCATCAAGGGCGATGGATTATCAAAGGACATTTTCCAATTAATGCTCAAAATGTCAGTTTTTCTTCAAACAGTTTAATTCCCAATAATACTTATACACATTTTGATGT
The DNA here is from genome assembly GCA_029939505.1 of Thiotrichaceae bacterium. Lineage (GTDB taxonomy): Bacteria > Pseudomonadota > Gammaproteobacteria > Beggiatoales > Beggiatoaceae > QNES01. The sequence goes on from JAOZSV010000006.1 coordinate 49,017, forward strand.
GCCAATCTCTGCCCCTAAAGGCTTAATTTTTTATAACAAACTTTATCCAAATTGGCAGATCATCAAAAAACAGGTCCCTGATGCCATTGATGCGTTTAGTTCTCAAGCAAAGGATTTATTGGTAGTGCTAACCGATGCTGGACATTTATTAGCATTTACCCTCGAAGACGATAAAATAAGTAAAGAACCGGCTTTACATATCCTATTGAAACAACCCATAACGGTAGTGATGGCTCGTTGGGCGGAAGGTCAATTTGTGTCCAATTGGACGCAAGAGATTCAAAACTTAGGTCCAAAACCTCAAGAAAGTTGGTTTAGCCAAATCGAAATGTCTGATATTGAGGAACCTGTCAAAACAATTGGGGTTGTGATCACACCAACCTTGAACATTCGTCAAGGCTTATGGCAACACACTAAACCCATTGCGAAAGTGAAAAAAGGTTTAAAAATCAACATATTAGATGTATTAGGCCAGTTGTATAAAGTTCAACTGGACAATATGCTCACGGGTTATGTCCATAGCGACTATGTGAAAATTTTGCCAAAGCTACCTTATGTTCAACAGGCTTGCCCTTCTGAGAATTGTAGTTATGGAGAATGGAAATTGAAAGAATCCGCCCTGTTTTATACCGATCCTTCTTTTAATGCTAATTCACTGATGACATTAAAAGCGGGGCAAACGGTGCAAGCACTTCATGGCGAAATACATACTTCGCAATTCGGAGAAATTGAAGTCATCAAGTCTCAAATAGAACTGGCAGATGATAACCAAAAGTTGATTTTATATAAAGGCGATAGGCTTTTTGATTTAGAACCCGTGGGTTTAGATATGCACATTGTCTGGTATAACGGTAATATCTACTACCTGAATAACGCCTGGGATTCAGAAGTGGTGGCTGAAGATCAACTTTGGGGCAAAGTCATCACTAAGCGTAAAACAGATTGGTGGGTTAAAGTCAATGTGCCTGAGAAAAATATCAGTGGTTGGATTGTGAATCCAGAGGCAGAAGCGGTGAAATGAGGCACCAACTTTCGTAACGATTCAGCCTTGAAATCAATTTCAAGGCTGAAAACTAAAGTTTGCTAAAGCAGACTAAAAAAAGACTGAGTGGTTTAGGAACGTTTCGAGGTTTTCGTTTTTTGAAAAAAAACGAAATCCTCGAATGTATTCCAAAAATCGCAACAAAGCTAAAGCGTTGTACTCCAAAAATCGCAACAAAGCTAAAGCGTTGTACTCCAAAAATCACAAAGCTAAAGCGTTGTACTCCAAAAATCGCAACAAAGCTAAAGCGTTGTACTCCAAAAATCGCAACAGGGCTACTCGCTTTGAGATTTTCAGTAATCCCCATCCTATCTTGAGGAAATTAAACATAATGACCACTATTCAAGAAAAAGATTTTATACAAAGCATCGCTGATGCTTTTCAATTTATTTCTTATTATCACCCCGTTGATTACATCAGAGCTTTAGGAAAAGCTTATGATTCAGAAGAATCCCCTGCGGCCAAAGATGCAATGGCACAAATTTTAATTAATTCACGTATGAGCGCAGAAGGGCATCGCCCGATTTGTCAAGATACCGGCATTGCAGTCGTCTTTCTGAAAATTGGAATGAATGTGCGCTGGGAAACGAAAAAAAGCATCATGGAAATGGTCAATGAGGGAGTACGACAGGCTTATACGCATCCTGATAATGTATTACGCGCATCTGTTCTTGCTGATCCCGCAGGAACCCGCAAAAATACTCAGGATAATACGCCAGCAGTGATACATACAGAAGTGGTGCCGGGTGACACGGTTGAAGTCACCGTCGCTGCTAAAGGCGGTGGTTCTGAAAATAAATCCAAGTTCGTCATGTTGAATCCGAGTGATAGCCTGGTAGATTGGGTTATTAAAACGGTTCCACAAATGGGCGCGGGTTGGTGTCCTCCGGGCATATTAGGTATTGGCATTGGTGGTACGGCTGAGAAGGCGATGTTATTAGCGAAGGAATCACTGATGGCCCCTATTGATCTCCATGAACTTAAAGCGCGAGGCGCGTCTAACCGGATTGAAGAACTGCGTTTGGAGTTATATGAAAAAGTGAATGCGTTGGGCATAGGCGCACAAGGTTTAGGCGGCTTGACAACCGTGCTAGATGTCAAAATTCTTGATTATCCCACCCATGCGGCTTCTTTACCAGTAGCGATGATTCCCAATTGCGCTGCCACTCGCCATGCGCATTTTGTTCTTGATGGCAGTGGAGCGGCACATTTAACACCGCCCAGTTTGGATGATTGGCCTAAAGTTATCAGGGATGTCGGTGCACGGCGTGTGAACATTAATACGGTGACACGGGAGGAAATCGCACAATGGAAACCGGGTGAGTCTTTATTACTGAATGGCCAATTCTTAACAGGGCGTGATGCTGCCCATAAACGGATTGCCGATTTATTTGCTCAGGGAAAACCGCTTCCAGAGGGTTTAGATTTCAAAAATCGCTTTATTTATTATGTTGGTCCTGTTGACGCAGTGCGTGATGAAGTTGTTGGACCAGCGGGTCCCACGACAGCGACGCGCATGGATAAATTCACAGATATGATGTTGGAGAAAACAGGCATCATTGGCATGATTGGCAAATCTGAACGTGGTCCCAAAGCTATTGAGGCCATTAAGAAACATAAAGCGGTGTATTTAATGGCGGTAGGCGGTGCCGCCTATTTGGTGTCTAAAGCCATTCGCGCTTCACGAGTGGTCGCCTTTGCGGACTTGGGCATGGAAGCGGTGCATGAATTTGAGGTGCAGGATATGCAAGTGACGGTTGCTGTAGATGCGCGTGGAGAATCTGTGCATGAAACAGGACCAGCAGAGTGGCGGGCTAAAATTGAAAAGCGGGTTGTTGAAAATCAATAAATGGAGTACAACGCTTTAGCTTTGTCAGTCCGCCCAAAGCTGAAGCGTTGGACTCCTATTTTCACTTTAGCTTTGTCAGTCCGCCCAAAGCTGAAGCGTTGGACTCCTATTTTCACTCTTAATTCGAATCGAATGGACTCCATTTTCACGCAAAACTTGATGAGCGAGTAAAAATGAATAGGCTCATGGAATAATAATAGACTTCAGGGCAGACAAAGGGCCACTGCATATCTCATTGTAAGCTTGAAGGGCTATATAGAAATTCTGCCCCGATGATAATTCAATTTCTAATTTCAATTCACTACCAATCTCACCGTTTTTAACCGGTTGGCCTGTGGGATATGGCGCGAAAAATAACCTATAGTTTTTCGCCGTTGGTACCGTTTGCCAAGAAAGAGAGATTTTTCTGCTATTTTTTGTTGTATAAATCACATCAACCATCACATCTGGGGCTATTTTAGGACATTTATCTGTGAACATTTGAGCCTTGATTGTGGTATCAATGAAATCCAAAAACGAGGAGAGCCTGGTATAAACACCGGGTATAAACGGTCTGGCACAATCAACACCAAAACTGACAATACCAATTTGTGTCCATTGTTCACCCTCTTGAATAAGTAAAGGGCCACCACTGTCTCCAAAACAAGCATCCTTCCCCCCTTCTTGAAATCCAGCACATAACTTATGTTCTGTGATCACCTCTTCACCCAAGTAAGGTTCAACTGCCGCTTGGCAATTCTCATTAGAAACAATAAGTACATCAACGACTTGCAATTTAAAAGGACGAGTATTTAAGGGTATCGGCAAACTTTCAGAAAGGCTTTCATAGAGAAGGTTTCCTAACGTCAGGGAAAGCGTTTCTTCAATTTCTGCCATAAAACAGTCAAAATCATCTCGACAGGATGCGGAAGCCAGTTCATTATAGATATCAGCATAAAACGCTTCTAACTCCGGTTTCAGAAAAAATAGCCAGAAATCATTAATCCATGTATTGACAGGCAAATTAAACGTATCGCCCCAACCAAACACTTTTGCCATCCGGTCTTCAGAAAATGAGAGGTTTTGATCAATCAGTTTGATAGGCGTTTGTGTTGCTGGTTTTTCTAAACGCACTAACGCAATATCAGATTCCATGGTTTTTGGATCATAGTCTGGATGTAATACCACTTCGCTGACATGGATGCGTTCGCCCTCATCTAAAATGAGGCTGTGCAAACCTAACATAATATCGAATGTGTCTTTTGGTTGATTTTCTACACAATGAGCGGCAGTCAATACCCATTCTGGGTGAATGAGTGTTCCACCACAGAAGAATTGTTCAAAGAGTGAAGGCTCTAAAGCTGGCTCCTCGAAGGATTCTTTGATGGTCTTTTCCAAAAGCGGGGCTTCTCTCAAAACAAGGGCAGCCATCCAGGGTTGTTCGCCTCGTGTCGCTTCTTCACCTCCGATTATTCTCGGTGCAGCTATTGCGTATTCAAAAAGACTGAGTGATAATATCAATGCAGCGTATTTTCGTTTATTTCTCATAAATTATCCAAAGAATTAAAATTGACATTAGAATAATAAGTACAACGGATTAACGGATTTGAAAAGTGATGTCACGAGAATCCGTTGTACTCAGTGCGTAAATCCTATCTCATTGTTGATGCTCAAAGCTGAATTTTAAATTTAATTATACAACATAATTCTCGTTATTTCACAAAAATCATAAGCAGAGGGAGAAAAAATATGAAAAATGCCATTTCAATTGAATGCCCGGTTGAATTATTATTGAGTTTACATATCAACATAGAAGATTTTGGTGAATTGGTGAAAATACAATCTGCCATTTCATTGTTTAAGGAAGGCAAAATATCATCAGGATTGGCAGCGCAATGGATCAACATACCCAGAATCACATTTTTATTCAAAGCGATGGCAGTCGGTGCCGTTTTGTTAGAAGATTCACAAGATGATTTTAATCGGGAAATGTCTTTATTATGATGATATTCTCTAACACAACACCCATGATCGCTTTATCTAGCATCAATCAATTAAACTTATTACCAACATTGTTTAATGCTGGAAAAATCAAATCAGCAAGCGTAGGGTGGGTAGGAGTGAAACGGAAACCCACCATACCGTTACGTTGGAATAGGGTGGGTTTCCACTTCGTTCCTACCCACCATTACTACATTACTTTATCTCGCGTCAGAAATCCGATTTTTTGAAAAAATCGGATTTCTTATAATGTTCAATAGTTAATACCATGTCAACAAAAATTATACGCAAAGGGCTTTCCACCCTACTCAATAGCAGCATCATCGAAATCCTCTCTGATATGCCGGGTGTGAGTAAAGCCGTTGATTTACTTAAAGAAAATTTTACGTTCACTACCGCTGAAATCGCTCAGAATTTTCAAGACAGTTATGGTTATGCGTTGGCGGCGATCAGTAGTGGCTTGGCTGCGCCTGAAAATCAGCGGGGTTTTTGGCAATCGCTTTTTCAGGCGAATGTGGAAAACGAATTTTCGCAACGCTTAGAATCGGATTATTTATTGCCCTTTGCTCAACAAAAGGGCTTATCAAATGAAAAATTATCCGCGTTTCGCCAAACTGCCATCGCGCAATGCCAAAAAATAGCAACGCTCACATTATTTCAAGGGGATAATGTCTCATTTTCTGAGAAGGATTTAGCCAGTTTTGTCACTGCGAGCGGGGCAAATTCGATGACTGATTTGGTTTTAGAATTGGTGCAAACTCAGCAAAACTGGGATAAACAGGTGAGGACTTTTTTGCAATTTAAGGAATTGCTCGGCAATGCCCTCTTATTTTTCTTGTACGAACAACTTCGCAAAGAATCTCGTTTTCAAACGACGTTAGCGGCGTTGCAACGCGAAGGTTTAATTATTGATGTGCGCGAAATTAAAAATATCGTGCAATCAACAAAAAAACAATTAAATCAAGCTGTTACAAAAGAACAGTTTGGTGAAGTGGCACAATTAGGGCAACAATTAGCGCGTTTGCAAAAAGTCGAATCAGTCACGCAAACGCATTATGCCCAATTTCTGGAATTTAGCCAACGTTTTGCTGATTGGGCGCAATTGGTTAAGTTCCAATTAGAAGAAGTTTTGGCTGCTCTGCCAAAATTACAGGAACGATTGGTTAAGATTGAAGATAATACAGAAAAAATGTTAGCCCTTCTTCAGCAATTAATGGCTCGCGCCGATTTATCGCCCCAAATAAAACCGCGTGATGAATTGACGCAATATAATCCTGCCAATTTGGAATTGATAAAAAAGGCCCGGCAATTATTAAAACGCATTCCCTCTTCTGATCCACAATATAGTCGCGTGGCGATTGGTTTAGGGAGCATCGTCTCTTCGCAGAACGATTTAAAACAAGCCGAAGCCTTATTTACCAAAGCCTACAAACAGGCGAACAATGATGATGAACGGGCATTAAGTCAATTTAACCTGTTTCAAGTGTATATTCGCCAACAGGATTATGACAAAGCCTTCACGTATTTACAAAAAGCCATTAAGCTGAATGAGCGACGTTATGCCTTGCACAATATCCATACTTATACGATAAAACGGATATTAGGTGCGGGCGGCATGGGCTGTGTTTTTTTGGCACAACATCGTTTTAATAAAGAATGGGTTGTTATCAAGTGTTTTTGGGAAACGCGGCATAATTCATCAGAAGCCCTGTTTAAAGAAGCCTTTTATATGGCGGATATCGCTGGCGAATGTATTCCAAAACCGCTTGAATGTGGTTTTGTGGATATAACAAGACAAGAGCGCGGCTACTTTATCTCGGAATACATTGAAGGCGCGATAGATGGTGAAGCGTGGTTAAAGAAACAGGGCAAATTGGATGTGCAAACAGGTATCGCAGTGGGTTTGCAAATTGCTAAAGGCTTACAACTCGCGCATGATAAGGGCATTTTCCATTTAGATTTAAAGCCCGCCAATATTTTATTACAGCGTCGAAAAACCTCTGAGGTTTTAAAAACCTCAGAGGTTTCAGTTAAAATCATTGATTTTGGATTAGCGAAAGTGGCTCCGTCGTTAGGGCAGGAAATGGCTACCCAGCGCAGTCGTTCAGGATTAAGTCTGTTAGCGCAATCGGCGGTATTCGGTACGATGGATTATGCCCCGCCAGAGCAACAGGGCATGACGCTTCATGGTGAACCGAGTGCGAAAAGTGATGTCTATGCATTTGGCAAAACCTTGTATCGTTTATTGACGGGGGAAAGTCCACAGACGTTGCATCCAAGACGTTTGGCAAATGCGCCGGAATTGTTTGAGTTGTTGTGTGATTGTGTGGAGATTGATCCGGGGAAACGGGTTGATGTGGCTGGTTTGATAGAGCGATTGAATGGTTTATTATCTCCAATTTCTCAGCCACCAAAATCTGAACCAATCAAACAGTCACCCAAACCCGTTGAAAAACCTATTCAGCCAGAACAATCTCGTATTGTTAAAATAGATAAGCAGAAGTGGTGGAATCAATTGGATGAGAATTGGCAAAATGTTTTTGAGAATATAGGTATTAAAAGTGATCCAAGTGATAATGAATTAGTGGAAATCGTTAAATTGTGGTGCCATTCAAATCAACTCAGCGATTTAGAACCGCTACGCGCCTTAACGAATTTGCAGGCATTGTATGTCCATAATAATCAACTCAGCGATTTAGAGCCGCTACGCGCTTTGACGAACTTGCAGAAATTGGAATGCTATTCAAATGAAATCAGCGATTTAGAACCGCTACGCGCCTTGACGAACTTGCAGGTATTGCATTGCAGTTGGAATCAACTCAGCTCAGCGATTTAGAACCGCTACGCGCTTTAATTAATTTGCATTCACTATATTGCGAGGGTAATCCAACCAGCGATCTAGAACCGCTACGTGCTTTGACTAATTTGCAGACATTGTATGTCCATAATAATCAACTCAGCGATTTAGAACCGCTAAACGCCTTGACGAACCTACAGGTATTGAGTTGTTGGGAAAATCAACTCAGCGATTTAGAACCGCTAAACGCCTTGACGAACCTACAGGTATTGAGTTGTTGGGAAAATCAAATCAGCGATTTAGAACCGTTACGCACCTTGACGAAGTTGCAGTATTTGGATTGCAGTGAAAATCAAATCAGCGATTTAGAACCGTTACGCGCCTTGACGAAGTTGCAGATATTGGATTGCAGTTCAAATCAACTCAGCGATTTAGAACCGCTACGCGCCTTGACGAATTTGCAGATATTGTATTGCCATTATAATAAAATCAGTTGGTGGAACATAAGGAAGTTTAAAAAAGCAGTGCCTAACTGTAAAGTTTGTTCATAATGTCTGAATCAGGATGTGCATTTAGTACAACGGATTAACGGAAATAAACGGATGGATTGTGAATTGAATTCTCATTCGCTAATTCAATTTAAGTCTTTGATTAGATTAATTATTCTAAAAAATCAAACGCGCATCAATCCGTTTAATTCCCTAATCCGTTGTACTGATATTCTGTTCATTCTCAAATAATTAAATTAACCCATTTATTTCTATTCATTGTACTCCATAAAAACGATGAACCTCATAACAACATCAACCCAAATAGAACAATTTCTTTCTGCATTTAAAAATATTGCTAGAACAAATGGGGTCAGATTTTGGCAACGACCAGAAAATCAGAGTATGATGAACATGCTTGAATTAACTGAATCAGTTGTTACCAATGATATTTTACTTAATTTGACTGCTAAGGATTATTACGAAGGACCAAAACATGAAGAAGGTTATTCTGATGCTTGGTCTTTCGGGCAAAATATTGAGGGCAAAAATGTCTATATTAAATTAACAATTACTGAGAAAAAGAAAAGAAAACGTGCTGAATGTATCTCTTTTCATGAACCGACACTGCCCTTATCTTATCCACATCGCTAATCAATAACTCTCATGTGACGAAGGTGATTTATGCAAGAATTATGCTTTAATTGTGACTACGAAGAAGAATTACAGCCAATTAGAGAACCTGTCATCATTACGGTGCGCGGCGAACCCATTCCCGCCACCAAAGAATTTTACCAATGCCCTCACTGTGAACACGCATTTACCAATAGTCTTGGGCATGATGCCTTAGATGAAGCTTATCGTGAATATCGCCGCCGTCATAACCTATTGCAACCAGAAGAAATTCGCAATTGGCGTGAACAATATGGATTAACTCAACAAGAACTCAGTACCTTGCTTGGTTGGAAGGAAACCACTCTGAGCAAATACGAGAATGGTGCATTACAAGAGGAATCTCAAGACACACTACTCAAATTCGCGCAAGAACCGATTAACTTGTTACAACTGATAAAAAGGAAACCAGAAGCGGTGAACTCGGATAAACGGGCAACCCTCATTGAACAACTCTCCTCTAATCAATCGTTAGCAAAGCATTTAGAATATCTTTATGCCCTCTTGGGAAATGGCATATCAGCGTGTTATAATAAACCGGTAAGATTATAAAAAAACAACTGTTAATCAATAACTTACCATTAGATTTGGAAGTGTTTGATATTTAAACGAAATCATCCAAATCTGACGGTTTGGATTCCAATTATCGCTTTATCTCATGTCAGAAATCCGATTTTTTGAAAAAATCGGATTTCTTATCATGTTCAAATTTGACGTTTTTTAAGGAGGTATAGATGGACAATAGAAAATGGTGGAATCAATTAGATGACGATTGGAAAAAAGTTTTCAATAAAGCTATTGATATTGGTGGTGAACCGATTGATAGCGATTTGGAAAAAATTGTTAATTTGCAGGAATTGGATTTTAGCTGTGATTGGAATAAGAAAGGAGAAATCAGCGATTTAGAACCGCTACGTGCCTTGACGAATTTGCAGGTATTGGATTGTAGTGAAAATCAAATCAGCGATTTAGAACCGCTACGCGCCTTGACGAATTTGCAGGAATTGTATTGCAGGGGAAATCAAATCAGCGATTTAGAACCGCTACACACCTTGACGAATTTGCAGAAATTGGATTGCAGTGTTTTAGAACAACCGCTATGGGCCTTGACGAATTTGCAGACATTTTATTGCGTGGGAAATCAAATCAGCGGTTTAGAAACGCTACGCGCCTTGACGAATTTGCAGATATTGAATTGCGAGGGAAATCAACTCAGCGATTTAGAACCACTACGCGCCTTTACGAATTTGCAGGAATTGAATTGTAGTTTTAATCAACTCAGCAATTTAGAACCGCTACGCGCCTTGACGAATTTGCAGACATTAGATTGCGAGGAAAATCAACTCAGCAATTTAGAACCGCTACGTGCCTTGACGAATTTGCAGAAATTGAATTGCAAGGAAAATCAACTCAGCGATTTAGAACCACTACGCGCTTTGACGAATTTGCAGACATTGAATTGCGAGGGAAATCAACTCAGCGATTTAGAACCACTACGCGCTTTGACGAATTTGCAGACATTGAATTGCTATAATAATCAAATCAGCGATTTAGAACCGCTATGCGCCTTGACGAATTTGCAGACATTGATTTACACTTTTAATCAAATCAACGATTTAGAACCGCTACGCGCCTTGACGAATTTGCAGGAATTGAATTGTAGTTTTAATCAAATCAGCGATTTAGAACCACTACGCGCCTTGACGAATTTGCAGTATTTGGATTGCAGTGAAAATCAAATCAGCGATTCTAAGATAGACAAGTTTAAAAAAGCAGTACCTAACTGTAAAGTTTATTCATAATGTCTGAATCATGAGGTGCATTTAGTACAACGGATTAACGGAATAAACGGATGGATTGTAATTTGAACTCTCATCCGCTAATTCAATTTAAGTCTTTGATTATATTAATAATTTTAAAAGTCAAACGCGCATCAATCCGTTTAATTCCCTAATCCGTTGTACTTATATTCTGTTCATTCTCAAATTCAGCAAATTTTGATTCAGACAATTAAAGGATTTGCTGAATCCATTGTACTTATTTTTCTGGAGGTATTTATGTACCAAGTAGATCACAAAAATTAATGATATGGCTAAAATATATGGTCGATTCAGTGGGCGAGAATTTAATCCAGCACAGGCTGGTGGTTTGCTGCGAAAGTTATCCACCCATGGCGTAAAAATAACCAACCGAGGAATCGACTCAGTGGTACAGCATGTTTCCCGATTTGGCCCTGATGCGGCTAATGAATATATGATCAAGCGGCTACGAGATATTGTCACTGGTAAAATCCCAGTGACACAAGTGGACTTGAACTTTTATACGCATGAATTACGCGAATTTGTCAGATATAGGCACTTAGGCTGGAAAAACAAACAACCCGATGATGCAGAGTTTGCTTATGAACTCTGGAATAACACCCACACGGCAACCTTAGAAGAATATCAGTTATCAGAACAGCTTGATGATTTGTACCATCCAAAGGCTATTCAATTAATGGGAGAATTTTGATGAAAATAAAAGAATTAGTATTATCGCTCATCCAAAAAAACGATGGACGGTGGACTTGGTATCAGCTTGCTCGCGCACTCACAGCGAATGGTTATGGTGGACAAGGCAATTTAGTGACGTTTATGAATGAACTCGTCAAAGAAGGGCTGATATTAACTAAAACGGCCCCAAACTACCCACACCCACTCTATTGCATGACAGCACAAGGGCAAAACTGGTTGGAAAATCACCAGGCGAGAAAAGTCGCGTAAGTTTTGTTCTGACTCATGCTCTTAATTTAGTACAACGGATTAACGGAATAAACGGATGGATTGTGATTTGAACTGTCATCCGCTAATTCAATTTAAATCTTTGATTAAATTAATAATTCTAAAAAAACAAACGCGCATCAATCCGTTTAATTCCCTAATCCGTTGTACTTATATTCTGTTAATATTCAAATTCAGCCAATTCTGATTCAAACCATTAGCTATACTCAACTAAGAAAAAGGTTTTTAATGAACGCATTAAGTTGACAAGAAGCATCGACTAACCTGCCACATATCATATCGGAAACAATCAAAAATCGTGATGAAACACTAATCGTTTCTGATCAAGGTGCGGTTATTATGATAGACAAAACTTATTGGGAGGAAATCCAAGAAACTTTACATTTACTCCGTGACAAGAAATCACTCACTGCCCTGCTAGAAGCACATCGGCAACGAGATCAAGGTATTATCCCTTCAGGCAAGACAATTGATGAGGTATTTAATGACTTATAAAATGAATATCTTGCCCAATGCCGAAGATGATCTGGATTGGTTTAGAAAGAAGTCCAAAAAAGATTATCTCAAATGTTTTGATCTGCTCAGAGCCACAGCTATCGTTCCAAGAAACGGAATCGGAAAACCAGAACGGCTCAAATATTTTGATAGTGTATAGCCGGCGTGTTAATCATAAAGACAGGATGATTTATACCATTTATGAAAAGGAACAGATCATTGATATTTCATCGTTTAAAGGACATTATTAGAATGAGTACAACGGATTTTAGAATAAAACGGATGGATTATCAATTGAACTCTCATTTTCTCAATTTAAGTGTTTTATTAAATTGATAATTATACAAAACAGCCATCTAATCCGTTTAATTCCCTAATCCGTTGTACTCATATTCTGTTAATTCTCAAATTCAGCAAATGACTTCGGAACGAAGTTTCTGATTCACCATTCGAGGTTTGAGTTTTTTTTTCAAAAAACTCAAACCTCGAAACCATTCGTTTATTTTTCAATTCATTGTACTGATTAACAAGGAGACAAACAATGTTAGCAACAAACCATTTAACTTTAACAGAATTTAAACAACATCCTTTGGAAGAGCTCTTAAACTCAGTTTGGTTCAAGCGGCAAAGTCTAACAGTGCAATTAAGCCCCACTGCTGAAATTGTCATTCAACCTAAACCACAACTCAAGCCTTTGCCTGTATTGGAAGGATATGTACCCACTGGTTGGAAAGAGGGTATTTACGATGAATCCAAATAATCAAGTTTTGTTTGATGCGGGTTTATTTATTGGTGCTTTGCTCGCTGGTGATAGCCGCCATGCCGAAGCCCGCCCCTTAGTTGAAGCAGCTAGACGAGGTGAATTAGCAGTATGCAGTACAACCGGCATTTTAAGCGAAGTTTATGCCGCACTCACTTGGATACAAGCACAACCTCGTCATCGCCCAGAAGAAGCGGCTAATGCTGTCCGTTTATTAGTCGAACCGCCTTCCGCTATAGAAATCTTGTCTGAAAGCTTAGAAGCCACTTTAAAAATGCTTGAATTAGCCGAAAAGCATGGACTAACAGCACGTCGGATACATGATGCCAGACATGCTGCTATAGCACTGACGGCAGGTGTCACTCAAATATACACTTATGATATTAGAGATTGGAAACATTTTAGTTCAGATGGTTTAGTCATTTCAGGACCCGCTTCAATGGTATCTCAATTGAGAATAGAGCCGTAATTTCGGTTTTCATGAACCTATCCGGCCTATTCAAAAATGCAGAATAATGAATAAAAATAGTTGGGTTTTTGACCAAAAAACGAGGTTTAAGAAATCCGATTTTTTCAAAAAATCGGATTTCTGAGCTGCGAAAACGAATAGTGGGATAGGTTCATGCCCCCTTAATTTCTTTAGATAGGTGTGTTTCTAAGAAACCAATTTTTTTGAAAAACTGGCCGTTTCTAAAAATAGTCGAAACAACGGATTAACGAAATAAACGGATGGATTGTGATTTGAACTCTCAACCGCTAATTTACTTTAAGTGTTTGATTAGATTGATAATTATACAAAACTGCCCTATAATCCGTTTAATTCCCTAATCCGTTGTACTCATATTCGGTTAATTCTCAAATTCAGCCAATTCTGATTCAAACGATTAAAAAGAGTATCACAAAATGAGTATCAATGATAAGCCCTTGATATGGCTCTCTGGTGAAATCAAAACGCCGCTTATGATAGTTGTTCATGTTAGGAGCTGATGTTACGCAAAGCGATTCTATTCAAACTTAGAAATCCGATTTTTTTTCA
>JAOZSV010000376.1 GCA_029939505.1 Thiotrichaceae bacterium
ATTTTTTCAAAAAATCGGATTTCTAAGCTCAAAAATGAATAGTGGGATAGGTTCAAGGAATGAAAAGTTAAATTCGTTTATCCACGTCATTCGCTATACTTAAGTACTGAAGCATAAATTATCGGATATGACTCCAATACGCACAAAGCTGAAGCGTTGTACTCCTATACAAAGCTGAAGCGTTGTACTCCTATACAAAGCTGAAGCGTTATCGAACGCTTCAGCTTTGTTGCTCTTTAAGGATAAAAAAATTATGGGATTTAAATGTGGAATTGTAGGTTTACCCAATGTCGGCAAATCGACTTTATTTAATGCATTAAGCAGTACAGAAATACCGGCTGAAAATTACCCTTTTTGTACCATTGATCCCAATATTGGGATTGTTGCCATGCCCGATACACGCCTAGATGTATTAGCCAATATCGTTAAACCCAAAAAGATTATTCCAACAACAATGGAATTTGTCGATATTGCTGGCTTAGTCGCGGGGGCTTCCAAAGGTGAAGGATTAGGCAATCAATTTTTAGCCAATATTCGTGAAACACAAGCCATTGCTCATGTCGTGCGCTGTTTTGATGATGATGACGTGACGCATGTCAACGGAAAAATCAGTCCATTAGACGATATTGAGGTGATTAACACCGAATTGGCATTAGCAGATTTAGAGACAATTGAGCGAGCGTTACAACGGGCCGCTAAAAATGTGAGAAGTGGCAACAAAGAAGCATTAGCTCAAAAACAATTATTTGAAAAAGTCCATACTTATATTGACGCTGGAGAACCCATTCGTACCCTAGCACTCAGCGAAAATGAAGAATTATTCTTGCGTGAATTACATCTTCTCACCGCAAAAAAGACGCTGTATATTGCCAATGTCGCCGAAGACGGTTTTGAGAATAATCCCTATCTTGAGCAAGTGCAAGAAGTTGCAAAGCGTGAAGGCGCAGAAGTGGTTTCAGTGTGCGCCGCAACAGAAGCCGATTTAGTCGGTTTAACCTCTGAAGAAAAAACAGAATTTCTAAATGAGATGGGACTCAGTGAACCTGGATTGAATCGGATTATCCAAGCGGGTTATCGTTTACTCGGATTGCACACTTTTTTTACGGCAGGACCTAAAGAAGTTCGTGCATGGACAGTGCGCGTCGGTGCCACTGCCCCCAATGCCGCAGGTGTCATTCATACTGATTTTGAACATGGCTTTATTCGTGCTGAAGTCATTTCATATCACGATTTTGTTGAATATAATGGGGAACAGGGTGCAAAAGAGGCGGGTAAATGGCGATTAGAAGGCAAAGACTATATCATGCAAGAAGGAGATGTCATGCACTTTCGATTTAACGTTTAATGAAATCAAACTTCAGAGGTTTTCAAAACCTCTGAGGTTTTTAGAAATAATAACTGATGTTACGCAGGGCGCTTCTAAATTCTAAGTTCCACCGATGAAATCGGTGGAACTTGGAAGCACCTTGCGTCACATCAGATAATAATAAAAAACAAATATGGCACAAAATCTGTACGAACTTCTTGAGATTTCAAGAGAAGCCACTCAAGAAGAAATTAAAGCGGCTATGATACGCTTGGGTAAAATATATGCCACTAAAGCTCAACGCAATGAAAAAGCCCGTGCCGATTTCAGTCAGCTTAGGATGGCTTACAAAGTCTTATCCAGCCCATACCAACGTGCAAATTATAATATTTCTCTAAAAGAGATTGAAAACAAAAAGTTTAAAAAATTCAAGCGTGAATTTGTCAAAAAATGGACAACTGGCTGGCAATTCAGCAAACGGTGGCTCATTAAACTATGGCAACTCAACAAATGGTGGCTCATTAAACTATGGCAATTCGCTAAACCGTGGCTTATTAAAGGATCGCAAATCAGCAAACGTTGGCTTATTAAAGGATTGCAAATCAGCAAACGTTGGTTCATTAAAGAATGGCAAATCGCTAAACAGTGGCTCATTGAAAAGCGCAAAATAGGCAAACAGTGGCTGATTAAAGACTGGAAAACAGGCAAACAATGGCTGATTCAAAAACAACATGAAAGTAAATTATCTTTTGTTGAAAAAACCGTCGCCACTCATCAATCGCTTAAACCAAAATTCAAACATAAAAAAGTGCATACCAAGAAAAACGCTATCCAACGGCAGCAAATCGTTACCAACAAATCAACTGATGTTGTTCTAACAGCGAACGAAAAAGTGATCTATCAGACGATGACCCATTGGTTTTTTTATTTAGATTTAGGAGCGGTATTGATTGTCATTTTTTCCAGCATTTTATTGGTATTTAACCCTGCTTTTATTAATGAAAGTATGCCAACCGTGTTAGTCTGGGTGCCAAAGCTCTTTTCAAGAGATTTATTAGAAGCACCTGTATGGCGTTTAGGTTTAATGGCATTATTATTTGTTGGATTAATGATGTTGTGGGAAGCATTTGTTGTTAAACAAACCACAGAATTGGGAATAACTTCAAAACGAGTTATTTTTAAATGCGGTTTATTAAGTCGCTCCATAATTGAAATAAAACTCAGACAGTTTGAAAGTATCATAGTACATCAAAGTCCTTTAGGGCTTATTTTTAATTATGGCACGATAACAATTACAGGAATGGGAGGCGTAAAAACCACCATCTCTAATATTGTCGCTCCATTCAGATTTAAGAAAATTTTATGGCAGACTTTAGAGAAATATGAAGATTAATGGTTTCGAGGTTTGAGTTTTTCTTCAAAAAACTCAAACCTCGAATGGTGAATTATCAATGGTGAATGGTGAATTATCAATGGTTGTAACTACTCAGCCTTGAAATACGAATGGAGTACAACGCTTTAGCTTTGTGATTTGGAGTACAACGCTTTAGCTTTGTTACTTGGAGTACAACGCTTTAGCTTTGTTACTTGGAGTACAACGCTTAATAACTGATGTGACGCAAAGCGATTCTATTCGAGCTTATAAATCCGATTTTTGAAAAAAAATCGCTTAAACATCCAAATTCCACCGATTTCATCGGTGGCTATTTATGTTTAACCCCTTCGGGGTTGA
>JAOZSV010000377.1 GCA_029939505.1 Thiotrichaceae bacterium
CCGAATAAAGTAGCAACCTTATGGGCATTAGGAACAGCAGTGGTGGCTTTCCTTGCCATTAAGTTTTCGAGGTTTGAGTTTTTCTTCAAAAAACTCAAACCTCGAATACTTCCAAATCTAAAGGTTTGGACTCCAAGGCTTAACTTAATGGCAGTGACGCCGGCGCGTGGGAACCAGAAAAACCAGAAAAGAAACTTGGTTTCTCATCATTGAAATTATTTCATCTAACCATACAGATATGGTCAACTCAATCTCAAAATCGTCGCTACCCGGCGACTTCGCCATTTGGATTTTCATTTTTGCCGAACTTTTAGTTTTTGGTATTTTTTTTGTAGCTTATGCGTTTGCCCGTAGTTACAATGTCGAATTATTTAACGCCAGTCAATCTACCCTTACACGAGAATTTGGTGCTATCAATACCGTCGTGCTAATTACCAGCAGCTTTTTTGTCGTTCGGGCTGTCGCTGCTATCAAGAATAATCGGAGCAAAATCTGTGTCAACTGGCTCGGTGCCGCCCTTTTGATGGGTGCGATTTTTTTATTCATTAAAATGATTGAATTTTATGAAAAATTTTCGGCGGGCATCAGTATGAGTACCAATACCTTTTATATGTTTTATCTCTCGTTGACGTTTTTTCATTTTATGCACGTCATTCTAGGCATGATCATTTTAACGGCGATATTGTTGAAAGCACAGCGTGGTGGTTATAATGCCCAAGATCATATTGGTGTTGAAACCGGTGCATCTTATTGGCACATGGTTGATTTGATTTGGATTATCTTGTTTCCTCTAATCTATATTATTCGCTAAATATGTCTGAATATACTGAATACACTGAATACATCGTGCGCCCTTGCACCTGGGTGTGGTTAATACTCATTTTACTCACCGTATTTGCTTTTTTGGTGGGTGAATTTGAATTGGGCGGCATAACGATTGTTAGCACTCTCTTACTCAGCACCCTCATAAAAGGGCAAATTGTGGTTGATTATTTTATGGGTTTGCATCAAGTGCGCTGGCTATGGAGAATAATTCTATATAGTTGGTTATTACTCGTGATAGGGCTAATTGGTTTTGCCTATTGGCTAGGGCTACAATAAAAATGGTGAGTAAAATGGGTGCTTTAAAAGATTCCAAAATAAACGAAAATACGGAAATGCCTTATTACAAACCCATCGGCAATGAAGTTGAACTGTTTAAATATGCCTTTCGCCATCAACTGCCGGTATTAATCAAGGGACCGACTGGATGTGGAAAAACTCGTTTTGTCACCTACATGGCGGCACAATTAAATCGCCCTCTCTACACGGTGGCTTGCCATGACGATTTAACCGCCGCGGATTTAGTTGGACGACACCTCATTGGACATGAATCGACTTATTGGAGTGATGGACCATTAACCCGCGCCGTGCGTGAGGGGGCGATTTGTTATTTAGATGAAGTGGTTGAGGCGCGTAAAGACACTACCGTTGTTTTACACCCCTTGACTGATGATCGCCGCATTTTACCGATTGAGCGTACTAATGAGTGTTTGCAAGCACCGCCCGAATTTATGTTAGTCGTTTCCTACAATCCGGGCTACCAAAATTTGCTCAAAGGGATGAAACCGAGTACTCGACAACGTTTTATCGCCCTACGTTTTAACTATCCCACTCCCAGCGTTGAACAGGAAATTCTTATTGGTGAAACGGATATAGATGAAAACCTGGCACAACGCCTCGTCAATTTAACCAATGCTCTGCGTCAACTCAAAGATCATGATATAGAAGAAGCGGCTTCCACCCGCCTATTAATTTATGCCGCTACACTTATCAAGCAGGGTTTCGAGCCGATAGAAGCCTGTCGTGCTGCCCTCGTCGAACCTCTAACCGATGATATGGAAACAGTAGAAGCGTTAATGGAAGTGGTGTTAGCCACTTTTGGAAAATAAACTTGACTCGAAGGGAACCAGAAAAACAAGTGTTAGAGGCATTGGAATAATTTTTTTCTCGTTCCCACGCTCCAGTAAGAGTAGGGTGGGTAGAGCGAACGCTCCACCTCCGAAGAAAATTTTGTAAAATTTGGTGTTCGACGCAGAGCGTCGAGGAAGGCATTCCCAAATAGAATTTGGGAACGAGACAAACACGTTGCCCACTCTACTGACTGCTTCCAACTCGCCAGATAGAACTGACAATTGGAGTCCAACGCCTTAGCTTTGGGCATTGGAGTACAACGCTTTAGCTTTGTTGACAGTAAGAGTAGGGTGGGTAGAGCTTCACCACACCTCACACGTCTGGCTAATATTTGCAGAAATCAGGTCAGTTCGACTGTCAATTACCATATCAGTCTTATTGGTGTGATGGTTATGCTCTTTGCACATTGGAACAATCCACCATTGTCCTGTTCTACGCCCGTCAGTCAAAAGCACATGAGCACCAACCTCTGCCTTCTTACTACATGGAATAACACAACAAGTTGTGCGTGATTGACCTGTCCCTCTATACCAATGATCCAGCCAACTTTTGCAGTTGCATGAGCGTCCAGAAGTACTATTAATGTTTTTTACAATGTAGTGTGTATTGTGGTTTGGCATATACTATATCCTCTTAATAAAAACATAACAACATAGCAAGCGTAGGGTGGTGCGACCCGTTTATTTAATGCAAAAACAACCTAGAAACAATTTCGTTCCCTACATTATTGGGCTTCCTCACGTCAGTCCATCCTACGATCTGAACACCAACAAAATCATTCCTATTTGGTACAATAGAAAGCGTAGTAAATGTGGAGTGCGTTCGACACACCAATATAAACCTGCAAGATGCGTGGAATGCACCCGACGCTTCACTGCCATTAAGTTTTCGAGGTTTGAGTTTTTTTTCAAAAAAACTCAAACCTCGAAAGGAAGATTTATTGGAATCCAAACCTTCAGATTTGGATTATGTCGTTTAAAATCAATTCGAGGTTTGAGTTTTTTTTCAAAAAAACTCAAACCTCGAACACTTCCAAATCTAAAGGTTTGGACTCCAAGACTTAACTTAATGGCAGTGACCCGA
>JAOZSV010000182.1 GCA_029939505.1 Thiotrichaceae bacterium
ACACTATTTCTGTCAATCGTCCACCGCTGTCATAGTTGAAATCAACAATCTGATTATCAGGGCGCGTTATACGAGTCACCTGTTGATCCAGATTATAGCTGGACAAGGTTTCATGGAGAGGCAAACCAATATCCGGGGCTTGATACTCGGTTTGTTGATCAACCTCATTGTAAACATAGTTATGCTCAGGACGACTTGGCGGTTTCAGGGCGGTGAGGTTGCCGTTTTTGTCGTATTCATACTCAATTTGCCGATTATCGGGCAACTTCTGCACCAAGATTCTACCAATGGCATCGCGAGTATATTCCTCACTCTGTTGCAAAGCGTCAGTGATTTTGGCGACATAGCCACTTTCAGGATCATAGCTAATCAAAGCCGTTCGTGCTTCATCACCTTCGCCTTCAGCGATTTGAATCAAACGGCCTCGACTATCATAACTATAATAGACTGAAGCCAAGCCCGGCACTTCTTCTTTAATGATTCGCCCTTTGTCATCAAAGAATGATTTGCTTTCTCTGCCCTCAGCACTGGTGGCCGTTGCCGTTTTGCTGGCCACATCATAAACGCCCGTGCTGGTACGACCATTGCTGGTGACTTTGGTCGTCAGCTTTTCGACGCTTAATGGGTCAGCATTAGCGAGTTCGGCGGTTTTTTCTGTCGTCACCAAAGCACTTAACCCATTCGGCGTAGTGATGGTCATTTTTTCCGTGACGGGGGCTTGCATACCAAAACGGGGATCGGGTCCTTGTTTTGACAGGATTTCGGTTCCATCAGGACTGGTCATCACGGTTTCGCCATTTTTCTTGATAAGCGTTTGAGTTACCGTGCCATCGGGAGACGTGTTAACTCGTAATAGCTCACCATTGGTTTGTGGTTTAATCTGATAACGGGTGACGCGCCCTTCTTTACTGGTCATGGTGGTCGTATAACTCTCATCTGGATGCTCTGTACGCGCTAATGTCCAGCCACCGCCAGCCGCATCAGTATCTTCCACCAACCAGCCCAATTCATAGCGATAAGTGGATTTATGCCCACGCGGATTGATAAACTCAGTTAATAAACCGTCTTCAGTGTAGTTGAATTGATCAGTTTCACCCGCCGGATTGGTGATGGAATTGAGATAACCATTTTCATCTAAGGTCAAAGTAGTGCGCTGACCATCTGAAGCCACAATAGCCACGGGGGTATCACCACTCCGTTCAATGCGCGTGATATCGCCGTCAAGGTCTTTAATTTCGACCAAATAGCCATTCTCATTGTAAGTAAAACGGTAAAGAAGCGCACCCGTGACACTATCAGCAGTACTGACATGGCGACCATCATGAGTAAATTCATAGAGTCGAGCACCATTTTCTGAAGGAATCAAGATATTTCCCATGGCAAATTCTGGAAAAATAGGTACCAGTCTACGAATACGGTCATGACTGGAGTCTGCAATATACAAACGGCCATCCGGGCCGAAGGCGATATCGCTTGGAAGATATAAACTGGCTTCCGTTGCCAATCCGCCATCACCACTAAAAAGCCGAACTCCATTACCAGCCACCGTATTAATAATGCCATCCATATCCACTCGGCGAATGCGCTCATTATAACTATCTGCAATATACAAACTGCCATCAGGACCGAAAGCGATATCGCTTGGAAGGTATAAACGGGCTTTCGTTGCCAATCCGCCATCACCACTAAAACCACGAAGACGGCCAACCACCGTATTAATAATGCCATCGATACCCACTCGGCGAATGCGATCACTACTTCCTGTAATATACAAACGGCCATCAGGGTCGAAGGCGATACCCTGTGGATAGTATAAACTGGCTTCTGTTGCCAATCCGCCATCACCACCATCGAAATTCCAATCTTCATCAGAGCCAGCCACCGTATTAATAATGCCATTGGCCACACGGCGAATACGGTGATTATGAGTATCTGCAATATACAAACTGCCATCAGGGCCGAATGCGATATCGTTTGGATAGTGTAAACTGGCTTCTGTTGCTAATCCGCCATCACCACTGAAATCCTGATCTCCATTGCCAGCCACCGTATTAATAATGCCATCGACATTCACTCGGCGAATGCGGTGATTCTTCCAATCTGCAATATACAAACTACCATCAGGGCCGAAGGCGATACCTTCTGGACGGGATAAACTGGCTTCTGTTGCTAATCCGCCATCACCACTGAAATCCTGATCTCCATTGCCAGCCACCGTATTAATAATGCCATTGACATCCACTCGGCGAATGCGGTGATTATAACTATCTGCAATATATAAACGGCCATCCGGGCCAAATACGATCTTCATTGGCCGATATAAACGTGCTTCCGTTGCCAATCCGCCATCGCCATTGAAACCCCAATTTCCATTGCCAGCCACCGTGTTAATAACGGCATTAGTCGTTATTGCGCTCGCACGCTGCTGTTTCCCATTTCCTTGATATAAAATCTGAGTCATCGGGTTATAAACATGATGGATATTTAAACTGAAACGGCCAAGCCCTACTGCCACTGGATACCACGCACCAAGGCTTTTGCTGTATTTCCTCCATAATGTGATATCAGTTTGCACACGTCTGGTTGAAATAGGCCCTCTGCCAATCCGAGCGAAACTTTGCCGAAATTTGGAGGGATTGGTATAAACCGTAGCATAAACATAACCAATACGCACTATGGCCTCTTGACGGCCTTGCACACGGCGACCAAAAGCATCTAAACCATCCCAAACAAAGGTGGTACTTTTGGTTGAGGGTAAAAAGCGGTCTTCAAACACTCTTCCAGCAATGGTTATGTCTAGCACAATTTGCTTGAGACTACTTGGTACTGAGTCACCGCGCAAAGGAATTTCTAAAGCATAAGGGGCTTTGTACCCTGGCACACGGTTACTGCGATAGTTTAAGGTAAAGGGTGTACCCGTGACTCCGAGACTTTCTCCCAAGACTTGACTTTCTGCCTCAATAATACAACCCGCTTGTTCGCAAGGATCATCAGGATTATTCTCCTCTTTGGTTTTGGGTTCGTCTCCCGAAGGCATCTCTGCATCATTAGGTGGCCAATTACAATCCCAAGGTGTAAAGTGAGTAATAGGAGAACGCCATAGACTTTTACCTGCTGTATAGAGAGTGGCGAGCTGTTGTCTTTCCGCCTCGGTTATGCCGAGTTCAGCCAGGGCTGATGGACTGGCGGCTTGACCACTGCCATCAACATCCAATATCGCTAACTCGTTGTTTATACTGATAATTTCTATCACGCGGCCATTATCAGAGGGAATCCAAATACTCTGAGTGTAATCATACCAACCGATTGGCACAATGCCGCCAACGGGAAAATCAAGGAAGTTGTCAACATAGAGAGGTATTGGTTGACTGAAATCCACTCGTGTGGCACCAGCGGCGATGGCTTGATCAACGCTGAGATCGACGGCGTAGGTGTAAGCACTGGTTGGTGGCAAGGGTGCGGGCATGGCTTGGGGGCCATTTTCGCCGACAGTATATTCGGTCGCGCGAACGGCTAATTGGGTTAAAGGTTGCGTGCTGCCGTCGGGAAAAGTCATCGAAGCCTGAATACCCTGTGGAAACAGAACCGTCGCTTGGCGACTACCATCGCTATCGGTGACGAGACTGCCCTGTGCAACTTGAATAGGGGTATTCGCCGTTAAGTCAATCGTCGTGACTAACGGATCAAGTTCGTTCATGACAATGCCATCTATCACAGCGTATTCTTGCCAGGCCGTTTTGACGGCGCGTTGTAAAGGCAAATAGCCCGTCTTTTGATAGTTAACGGTTAGCAGGCCATTACCATTGACAGCCATATTAAAAGTGCCATCACAAGTGGTGAGCGTTTGCCCATATTCAGGATGACCTTTAATAGTGATGATCACATTGGATAATGGTTCAGCATTCACTCTTGTCACAGAACCACGTATTGTCGCAGCCTGTTCAAGATTAATCGTACTGGGGGCAACACCTGTTTGGATGGGATCTGATCCCGTGTATAAAAATTCCGTCACCAAAGCGGGAATGCTAATCACTGTCGGATCGATGGGGGGAGCCACTAAGTTTTTACACTCATCAGGCGGCTCGGTTTCTACCCCAAGATAGTACATGATTTGTTGATCGCCGCTGGGATAGGTGATGTGAAAGTCATCAATTCCATCATCATTTTGATCCGCAATGGGGGTCATTATCAGTTGCCCTGAGACGGGTGGCGTACCAGGTATGACCGTTTCAGCTAATTGACTTTGATGAATTTCACCATTCATGGTGACAGAAATCGCACCCGAAGGCTGAATGTCAACCTTTTCTACCCCGTCAAGGTTTTCAAGGTATGCGCGTAAGAAATCTAAATTGGAAAGGTCGCAAGAAAAATCGGGCCAAGCAATACCTTCGATGTCATTATAAGGTGTCTCAATCCGAGACTCGATGATCGTTTGACAGGCGTTGACATCAAACGTATGAATGCCCAGCTTGGCATCTTGGTGAAAGGCATAGATTAGAGAACCATCAGGCAATGTCTCCAGACTTTCCACTTTTTTGGGCAAGCCTTCACAGACGATGCGCCAACCGTTGTCGTACACCCAGAGCGTACTCGCGTTAGGAGGGGTATTGGTGGTGGCGAAGAGTTGAATCCCTTCCTTATCCCACGCGAGGCTATTGATAGAATCGGAGGGCGTGGAAGCAAGAACAGTGCCAACTCCAGTGTCAATGTCGATTTGTAATAAGCCTTGATCGGAACTGCCCCATAATTGCCCTGAGGGATGAAAGGCTAATCCTTTAATGTTATCAAAGCCAATATCACCAACCAGTGATAATGTCCCAGAAAGGGCATCGACGGTGTATAATTGCGCCTCATGTTGACCAGAGCAAGCATATAGAATGCGTGTGTGGGGATGTACATCCAATCCTTCCAGATCCAAATCAACATGCAAGGGCCCTAATGAGTTAAAATGGTCACCAGTCAAATTGTAGGTGAAAATTTGGCTATCTTGGACCCCTTGATCATGAACAGCATAAACGAGATCGCATTGTGCTGGGGTTTGTGCATAAGCCCCTGAAGAGAGGCCAAATGTCACCAGGGCAGCCCTTAAGAAAATGGGGTGCCATGATGGGGGTCGAGAGATTTTATGGGTCATAAATGCTCCTTAGTTATTTAGAAAATAAGAACTACCAAAAAAACTGTGGTTATCTTATCAAAAAATTCATGATAATGTCAAGTTTTTTTTGTAGGGTGGGCAAGGTCTTTTTCGTGCAACGGCATTTACATTTATAAGGTTAGTCGTTGCACCAAAAGGACCTTGCCCACCCTACATTAGTATTATCTACATCAAATTGAGGTCACACCCTTTGTATCTTATTAAAATTTGGTGGTCGTTATGTAGGGTGGGTAGAGCGATAGCGAAACCCACCATTTTACAACGGAATGGTGCCACTTCGTTCCTACCCACCCTACAGAACTCCTCAGTAGGGCAGTTCTATTTATCTGCCCTCTCGTTGAAAATCCCTACCCGTCAAAATTAGCTTGACAAGGTACAAGTATAGAAAGGCGGAAATTCCCAGACCATTTTAAAGGCAAAGAAATCCGATTTTTGAAAAAAATCGGATTTCTAAGAATTTCTGGTCAAGGCGAATAAAGAAATCCGATTTTTGAAAAAAATCGGATTTCTATACTGATGAATAATGGCAAAAAAAATGAATATGATTCTACGTTTAGCTTGGCGTAATATTTGGCGACATCCCCGCCGCAGTCTTCTAACCGTTGCAGCGATTACTTTTGCCGCCGCTTTATTAGTATTTATGCTCACTCTGCAATTCGGTTCGTATGACATGATGATTGATAATAATCTGAGCGTGTTGACGGGTCATTTTCAAGTGCAACGCGCAGGTTATTTAGATAAACCTAAAATGCGATCAACTATTGCAGATGTCCAACAAATTTCTGAAAAAATGAGTAAAATCAATGGGATAAATAATTTAGCGGTGCGTGCAAATGGTTTTGCATTGATCGCTTCAGAGGAACGGACTTATGGAATACAAGTAATCGGTGTAGAAACGATTACAAAAGGGGAATAGTGGGGATTTAGTGGTATTAGATGGGATCAATTGCCATTTTATTGTTTACAATGATTGCGTCGTTATATCCGGCTTTGCGTATTCGCGTACTTAAACCGGTGGATGCGATGAAATCGGTCTAATATGGTAGGTCGGGTTAGTGTCGGGTTACGTTTTTTTGCGGCGCCATCTAACCCGACCTACTTAGCTTTGTTGCCCTTGGAGTACAACGCTTTAGCTTTGTGGAGTACAACGCTTTAACTTTGGACTTAATAAAAATTCCAACAAAGCCTTTTGTGAATGTAAGCGGTTTTCCGCCTGTTCCCACACAATGCTTTGTGAGCCATCAATGACTTCCGCGCTCACTTCTTCACCGCGATGGGCGGGCAGACAGTGCATAAATAAAGCATCAGATTTTGCCAAAGACATCAATTCTGCATTCACTTGATAGGGCGCGAAGGCGGAAGCCCGTTTTTTTTGCTCCTCTTCCTGCCCCATACTCGCCCAAACATCAGTAGAGACTAAATCGGCATTTTTAACCGCTTCTGCGGGATCAGTGCCGAGGCTAATATGCGCCTGACATTGATTGACTAAATCAGCATGAGGCTGATAGTCAATAGGAGAAGCAATCGCTAACTCGAAATCAAATTGCAGAGCCGCCCGCATGTAAGAATGACACATATTATTACCATCCCCTATCCAAGCGACTTTTTTACCCTGTATCGAACCACGATTTTCAATAAAGGTTTGTATATCAGCCAATAATTGACACGGATGATACATATCAGTTAACGCATTAATAACGGGTACTTTAGAATATTGTGCAAAAAGTTCTAATTTCTCCTGGGCATAAGTGCGTAGCATGATACAATCGACCATACTTGATAATACCCGCGCCGTATCTTCAACCGGTTCGCCGCGCCCTAATTGTGTATCACGCGGCGATAAAAATATGGCATGACCACCACATTGAACCATTGCGGTTTCAAAAGAGACACGGGTACGAGTCGATGATTTTTCAAAAATCATGGCTAACACTTTGTTTTTAAAAGGTTCATAGCAAGTACCCGACTGCTGCATCGCTTTAAGTTCAATGGCTCGCGTAATTAACTTCTGTAATTCCTCTTGAGAGAGTTCCATTAAAGTGAGAAAATGACGAGGGGTCATAAACGTCTCCTTTTATTTAAACCTCTATTAGAGGTTTGAGTTGAGAAAGGCCCGAATTAATTGGCTAACTGTGCTAATAATTTCATCAGCTTGTGTATCGCTTAAAATCAAGGGCGGTAATAGGCGGACAACACGCTCCGCAGTCACATTGATTAATAATTGTTTTTCAAGGGCTTGGTTCACCAATTGACCACAAGGTTTATCAAGTTCAATGCCAACCATCAAACCCTTCACACGAATTTCCTGCACACCTGCTGTCCCTTCCAAAGCCTTTAAAAATCCTTGATAAAAACGTTGCCCCAATTTTTCGGCGCGTTGTCGCAAATTATCCTGTTCAATGGTTTCAATCACAGCCAATGCTGCCCGACAAACTAAAGGATTTCCCCCAAAAGTTGAGCCATGTGTCCCCGGCTGCAAAATATCGGCAACCTGCCCACGCGCTAAACAGGCTCCTATTGGCACACCATTACCTAAACATTTGGCGAGCGTCAACACATCAGGTAAGATTTCCGTATGTTGATAAGCACACCATTGTCCCGTGCGTCCCATCCCAGTTTGAATTTCATCAAGCATGAATAGCCAATTGTGATGATCACATAAAGCGCGTACTTTGGTTAAATAATCCTCATCAGGAATAACAATGCCCCCTTCACCCATGATAGGTTCGACAAGCACCGCCACAATATCAGAATCTTGTTCAGCAACAGCAGCCATCGCATTAACATCGTTATAAGGTACTCGCACAAACCCTTCTAGCAGCGGCGCAAATCCCGCCTGTACCTTGGGATTCCCCGTCGCTGTTAAGGTTGCCAAAGTCCGCCCATGAAACGAGCCTTCAGTCACGATGACTGTCGGCTGTTTTTTGCCTTGATGATGCCCATATAAACGGGCAATTTTAAGCGCGGTTTCATTCGCCTCTGCACCGGAGTTGCAAAAAAAGGTGGATTCCATTCCCGTTATTCGCACCAAAACATCTGCTAAGGCTTGTTGATGTGCAATTCCATAAAGATTGGAAGTGTGCATTAATCGCTTCGCCTGTTCACAAATCGCTTTCGTAATAGCGGGATGACTATGTCCTAAACCGCAAACAGCGATTCCTGATAAAGCATCTAAATAACACTTGCCTTGTGTGTCCCATAACAACGCGCCGTCCCCTTTCACAAAAGTGACGGGCTGACGGGCATAGTTTGGCATTATAGTTGTTTGCATAATATTAAGGTCCCCAAAATAAAAAAGCAGCCCTTAAAGACTGCTTTATACAAAACTTGTTTTTTAAAATAGCCCGATAAATCCCCTAGTACAGGAGAGCGGAAATTCCCAGACCATTTTAAAGGCAAAGAAATCCTTTCAAAAAATCGGATTTCTCAATGGCCTGAATATTTCCGCCCTCCATAGCGGAATTAATTGAATTAAATATAGGGCATTTTGAAATATTTGAAAAACGATATTTATTATAACAAAAGTCATAGAAATCCGATTTTTTGAAAAAAATCGGATTTCTTTATTCGCCTTTTTCGAGTCGAGGCTAAGGTTTTTTCTTTAAAATAAAAAAACAAAACCATTAATCCGTTTATTCCATCAATCCGCTGTACTCAAGATTATAAAAAAAATCCTGTACAGAATTCTTGGCTAATCAAAAGACTGAGTAGTTACAACATCGAAAACAATTCATAATTAGAAATGTTACTATAATACATTAAAAAATTTGAATTAATGTTGCTTCAAAGTTGAGGAGAAATTATGGCTCGAACACCTTCTAATATGATGCCGTTAGGTACAAAGGCACCTGATTTTACCTTGCCCAATACGGTGACGGGCGAAACAGTGACGCTCGATAGTCTAAAGTCTGATATTGCGACAGTGATGATGTTTATTTGCAATCATTGTCCTTATGTCAAACATGTTGATGAACAATTGGTGAAATTAGCCTGTGATTATCAACAAAAAGGCATTTCTTTTATTGCGATTAGTTCTAATGATGTCGCCAATTATCCAGACGATTCACCTGAAAAAATGAAGGAAGTCGCGCAACAATTAGGCTATCCTTTTCCTTACTTGTATGATGAAAGTCAAGAGGTTGCTAAAGCTTATCAAGCGGCTTGCACACCCGATTTTTATCTATTTGACAAAGACTTAAAGTGTGTCTATCGGGGACAATTGGATGAGGCACGTCCTCATAACAATGTCCCTGTTACTGGTAAGGATATTCGCGCGGCTTTAGAAGCGATATTGGCTGGGAATTCTGTTAATCCAGAGCAAAAACCGAGTCTTGGCTGTAACATTAAATGGAAGGCTTCATGATGAAATTACGTTGGTTACTTCTTCTCTTATGCTATTTACCCAGTGTGCTTTATGCCAACGAGGTTTTAGACCATTTTTTGCAGACTTTGCAGACTTTGCAAGCACAATTTGTGCAAAAGCTCTACAACGAACAAGGGCGTTTATTGGAACAGTCGCAAGGTAAAATGTATGTGCAACGCCCTAATCGGTTCCATTGGAATTATCTACACCCTTACAATCAACTCATTGTGGCTGATGGGGAGAGGGTGTGGATATATGACAAAGATTTGGAGCAAATCACGCTGAAAAAATTAGACGATGCATTGGGCAAAACACCTGCTTTTTTATTAAGCAGTAATCGTCCTGTAGAAGATGATTTTGTTGTGAATCAATTGCCTTCTAAAAAAAGAGGCATTACGCGCTTTAAACTGATCCCTAAAGATGCACAAGCACAGTTTGAAAGTATGTATCTCAATTTGAAAGGGAAAGTGATATTGGGGCTTGAATTTAAAGATAATCTGGGACAAAAAACGGTGATCACTTTTAAACAAGTGAAGCGAAACCGAAAATTGGGTGAAGAATTGTTTATATTCACCCCACCAGCGGGCGTGGATATTATTAGATGATAATTAGTTAAGGAGTACAACGCTTTAGCTTTGGACCCTTTTTTAATGAGGAATGTGGGCAATCAAAGGACTTTGCCCACCCTACATGGCTTGATGATCGAGTTTAAGAAATCCGATTTTTTCAAAAATCGGATTTCTAAGTTTGAAACGATGTTTAAGAAATCCGATTTTTGAAAAA
>JAOZSV010000183.1 GCA_029939505.1 Thiotrichaceae bacterium
AAAGCGTTGTACTCCAAAATACAAAGCTAAAGCGTTGTACTCCAAATTACAAAGCATTTTTAATGGAGTTTCAACTTTTAATTCGCATTCATAATTCACCATTCACCATTGGCGAAGGTATTGTCTCTGTTTATGCCTTATGACAACAACGTCTCTATTTCTTCCACTAATCGTTTAATATTCAATGGCTTACTGAAATAAACATTCGCGCCAGCAGCAAGACAGCGTTCCTTATCGCCGGGCATGGCGAGGGCGGTTAGGGCGATAATGGGGGTTTTTGCTAATTGTTCATCAGCATCGGCGCGAATTTGTTTGGTGGCTTCTAAGCCGTCCATGCCAGGCATTTGAATGTCCATTAAAATAATGGCGGGCTTAATTTCTTGGGCGCGTTCAATGGCTTCGATACCTTCACGGGTAACGATAACTTTATAACCGTAAGCCGTTAAGCCATCTTGGACAGTAATGATATTGGTTTCGTTGTCTTCAGCTACTAAAACAACGGCTCCGGCATGGCGAACCTTTATGTCCTTCTTGGCTTTGATGTTCTCCTCATGGAGGCTTTGGGTTTGGCCACTTTCTCGCCAAGGGAGTGATACCGTAAATGTACTGCCTTTTCCAACTTCGCTTTTGAGATTGATACTCCCCCCATGTAGTTCTATCAGTTTATAGACGAGTGCGAGTCCAAGTCCAGTGCCTTCATGTTGACGGTTAAGACGACTGTCTATTTGCATAAAGGGCTGAAATAAGTTATCCAATTCCTGATCTGGAATGCCGATTCCTGTATCTATAATACTGATGTTGGCTACTCGCTTTATCTCATCGCCATGCAATTCTAGAGTAACTTTGCCGTTGGGATGGGTAAATTTAATCGCGTTGTTGAGTAAATTAACCAAAATCTGTTTGACGGCCCGTTCATCGGCGAAGATGGTTTTCACGTTATCATCAGAAGCGAATAGTACAGAAATTTTCTTTTTTGTTGCAATTTCTTTGACAAACTGCATACTAGAACGACAAACGCCATCAATAATGATATCTGCTGGTTCTAACCTCACTTGGCCCGCTTCAATCTTAGAGAGATCGAGGATATCAGTAATCAGGGAGAGTAGATGATAACCCCCATTTTCGATATGTCCGACCGCTTTCAGTTGCTCTTCGTTAATTTTTCCATAAATACCATCTTTCAATAATTCTGACATGGTCAGAATGGCATTAAGTGGAGTACGAAGTTCATGGCTCATGTTGGCGAGAAATTCGTTTTTGAGACGCGAAGCGCGGGCGAGTTCGGCATTGGCTTGGCTTAATTCTGCAGTGCGTTCTTCGACTTTACTGGCTAGAGAGGCGCGTTCTTTTGCCAGTTCTGCTTCTATTTTTTTACGTTTGGTAATATCTTCAATCATACCATCCATAAATAAAGGATTGCCTTTATCATCATGTATCAAGATACTGGAAATAGAAACACAAACAGCAGAACCATTTTTACGCCGTATTTCTACTTCAAAATCTTTGATTTCGCCCTGTTCACGAAGTTTGGCCAATAATTTTTCGCTCTGGGTTGGAACAGCGTATCTGACTATTGCTGGAAGTTGCATTAATTCTTCAGCAGAATCAAATCCCAAGATTCTAACCAGCGCATGATTGGCACTCAAAATTTGGTCATCAACAGAACTTCTGAAAATACCGACATTAAGATTATCCACTAAGCTGCGGTATTTTTTTTCGCTGGCTTGCAATGCTTGTTCGGCTTGTTTCAGATCAGTGATGTCAATAATAAAACCTTCTAATGCTTCAAGTTCACCTGTTGCAGAAAAAATACCTTGTCCTTTTTCCAACACCCAACGTTGTTCACCACTGGCATGGCGAATACGATAGGTGATATGAAAAGGAGCCTGTTGATGCACCGCTTCTTGCACCGCATTCCATATGGTTTTTTTATCTTCAGGCACGATGATATCGGCATAGCTTATAGTGGCCTTGTTGATAAAGACCTCTGGCTGATAACCCGTTAAATTGAAAACCCCTTCACTGACAAATTCCGCAGTCCAATCTTTATTATTAGAAGAACGATAAGCCATGCCCGGCAGATTACTCATCAGAGTGAATAATCGGCGTTCACTTTCTCGCAACTGTTTCTCGGCTTGTTTACGCTTGGTAATGTCCAACACTGAGGCAACTCTTAGCATTTTGCCCTTATGGTGATATTTTTCGCATTGCACTTCTATCGGAAAAACGGTGCCATCTTTTTTACGGGCCATCACCTCATAAGGTTGATTAAACCGACTGGCGATATTTTGACGAATTAGCGCATGAGATTCTGGCAATGCGAGTACCTCAATTGCATTTTTACCAATTAACTCGTCAAACTCATAGCCAAACATTTGCACAAAACTGGGATTGACATCAACAATCCCCACTTTGTCATGAAAAGCAATACCTTCACGGGTCACTTCTGTTAAACGTTTATAGCGTTCCTCACTTTCTTGTAAGGCTTGTTCTGCACGTTTGCGTTCAGAAATGTCGAAGGTATGTATAATGGCAGTCGTCAGTCCATTTTGTTTGATTGGCCTAATACGACTTTCGTACCATAAATAAGAAGTACCAGCAAGATATTCAAGCGAGGTCACTTTTCCAGTTTCAAACACATAGTCAAGCGTCTGTTTAAAAATGTCTTTTTGTTGGCTACCGTGTAAGTAATCGTAAAGGCAATTTCCAACGATTTGTTGTGATGAAAAGCCTGGGATTGTTCTATTGCTAAATTGGACAATGCCATCTCGATCCACAATGGAAATATAATTGGGTGAATTTTCAGCAAGAGAACGAAATTTCGTCTCTGATGCCCGTAACGCATCCAACATCTGTCTGCGCACTGTGATGTCACGGCAACTGTAAAGCAATGTTCCGTTTTTGATAGAGACCCGTTTGATATTAACTAACAAAAGATGTTTTTGACCAAATTTATCAGTAATTTCATGTTCAATATTAGTCAATTGCGTGCTGTCAGGATTAATTAAGCAGTATCCCAATAATTTTGTTATGTGACCAAAAGATTGGACTTCTTCAGAATTGTAACCAAAAATAACATGGACATTGGGACAGACATAGACAAATACACCCTGATCATCAGTCACAAATACGGTATCAGAAATACTTTCCAGCGTGAGGCGATGGATTTTTTCACTTTCGCGTAATGCTTTTTTGACTTGCATTTGCTCGGTAATATCGGCAGCAATGCCACCAATTTGGATCGGCTTGCCGTTTAGATCGTAAACCACACTTTTGTGATCACGTAGCCAACGAATCTCTCCGTCAGTTCGAACAATGCGATAGCGTTGCTCAATTATCCCTTGCTCAAACAACTGTTGGCTCCTCTTTTCCACTTCAGCCTTATCGTCTGGATGAACGACTTCAAGCCGTAAATTAGGATTATTGATAAAATCTGCGGAAGGACGACCATAAACCTCTTCAGCAGCAGAGTTTATATACAACATTTCGCCCTCCACTGTTGCCATCCAAACAACATCGTTTACCGATTCAATGATACGCTGAAAATTGTAGCCACTTTGTTGCGTAAATTCCTGAATTTCAGTGATAATTTTTTCTAAATCAGTAAGTTGGCTCTCAATATTCTCTTTATTACCGCGGATTGTTTGGATAATGGTTTTAGCCTGATCCAAGTTAGAAACCATTTTTTGATAAAATGTGAGTTTATTCATTTAGTTTATTCAATTTGATATTTATCGAAAAAGTAAAAAGAAACCGAGTTTTTTCAAAAAAATCGGATTTCTCTCTGTTCCCAGAAACCGAGTTTTTTCAAAAAACTCGGTTTCTCTCTGTTTATGCCCTTATGACAACAGCGTTTCTATTTCTTCCACCATTCGCTTAATATTCACAGGCTTGCTTAAATAAACATTCGCACCCGCGTCAAGACAGCGTTTTTTATCGCCAGGCATGGCAAGGGCGGTTAGGGCGATAATGGGAATTTTGGCTAATTGTTCATCGGCGCGAATTTGTTTGGTGGCTTCTAAGCCATCCATGCCAGGCATTTGAATGTCCATTAAAATAATGGCAGGCTTAATTTCTTTAGCGCATTCAATGGCTTCGATACCATTGCGGGCAACGACAATTTTATAACCGTAAGCCGTTAAGCCATCTTGGACAGTAATGATATTGGTTTCGTTGTCTTCAGCCAGTAAAACAACGGCTCCGATATGGCGAACCTTTATATCCTTCTTGACTTTGATGACAGTTTCATCCTCATGGAAAGAGGGTACTTTGTCACTTTCTTGCCAAGGGAGTGAAACCGTAAATGTAGTGCCTTTTCCAACTTCGCTTTCGACATTGATACCCCCCCATGTAATTCTATCAGTTTATAGACGAGGGCGAGTCCAAGTCCAGTGCCTTCATGTTGACGGTTAAGACGATTGTCTATTTGCACAAAGGGCTGAAATAAGTTATCCAATTCATGAGCTGGAACGCCGATTCCCGTGTCTATCACGTTAATTTTGGCGACTTTGTTTACCTTATCGCCCTGCAATTCTAGGATAACTTTGTCCTTGGGGTGGCTAAATTTAATCGCGTTGTTGAGTAAATTAACCAAAATCTGTTTGATCGCACGTTCATCAGCGAAAATGGTTTTCACGTTATCATCAGAAGCGAATAGTACAGAAATTTTCTTTTTCATTGCAATTTCTTTGACAAACTGCATACTAGAACGACAAACGCCATCAATAATGATACTTCCTTGTTTTAACTTCATTTGGCCTGCTTCAATCTTAGAGAGATCGAGGATATCATTGATTAGGGAGAGCAGATGACGACCACCATTGTCGATATGTTTTATGGCTTTCAGTTGCCCTTCGTTAATTACTCCTTATTGATTATATATCGTAATGACTCAGGTGTGGTCACTGTATTTAGTACAACGGTTCAGGGGAGTGAACTGTGCGAGGGTTATTAGCAATAGTTCGGATAGTTTTTTGAAATGACTTGAAATATCAATAAGTTAACCAATTTAACCGAAATCAATAAAACTTTTATTTTAAAGGAATTTATGAAAAAGTGTCCGAACAATTGATTAGGTTTTATGCCATCAAGTATAATAAATCAATATCCTTTATACTCGAACATCAAGTTTTTAGTCTTCCATCATTAATTAAATCAATCGTTTAAAGAAAATTTGTCACTACTCAGGGCAACCACAAGGGATTGCCCCTACATTAAGAAGATTTTCGTCAGTCGGAATAAGAATATTTCAGCCTATTCGAGGCTAAAGTTTTTTTTATTCAAAAAAACTTTAGCCTCGAATGCTTTTCTTCAAAAAACTTTAGGCTGAAATGTTGTAGGGGCAATCCTTTATGGTTGCCCTGAGTCGTTACGAAAAAACTCGGTTTCTATTTATCAAGAGGAGCGAAAATGACTAAAAAAGTAGCCAACATTCTGATTGTTGATGATATACTCGCCAATCGGGATGCGCTTTGTGATTTAACAAAGGCACTTGGGCATACAGCTATATCGGCTGAAGATGGTTTAATGGCTTTGAAAAAAATAAAAGAACAAGCCATTGATCTGGTTTTGCTTGACATTATGATGCCGGAAATAGATGGCTATGAAGTATTGAGCCATATTAAAGATGATGTGACTTTGCAAGACATTCCAGTCATTATGATCACAGCACTTGATGAGATGGATAGTGCTGTCAATTGTATTAAGATGGGGGCTGATGATTATTTGACTAAGCCCTTTAAAACGGTTTTACTCCGAGCGAAAATAGGGGCTTGCCTAGAAAGAAAATTTTGGCATGATAAAGAAAAAGGCTATCTCCGTCAGATTGAAGAATCCAATGAGAAGTTGGAAGAGCGTGTTCGTGAAAAAACCCAAGAACTCGCAATGCTCAACAAAAGGCTCCAATTGCTTGAAAAAGCAAAAGGAGATGCGCTTAAATTGATCTATTACCGTTTTCAAAATTCCCTACAAGGTTTATTTAAAAAAACGGTTCAAGCCCCCCTCGAAGAAGCTAACGAGTTAATGGAAACGGTTAAACAATCGTTTCAATTGACAAAGGTTGATCCAAAGACGGTCATGTATGTCTTTGAATTAAAAACGATTGGCGAAATTTTGAAGAAGACGATTGAGTTAACTAGCACATTTGCACAATCACGTCATGTATATCTTGGGGCAGTACCTGATTGTGGTGGACAAACATTAAACCAAGTCGCGTTAGACGCTACGCCTACTCCTTGGGTTGATGAATGGAAAAATGAAATTTCTCTTTCTGAAACAATTACTTGGAAAAATATTGATGACGGAGGGGAAAATAATGAACAAAAGGAGTTGTGCGCTGAGGCTTTAGCAGAATTAATCAATACAGCGGTGAATTTTTCGCGGCATGAGAGTACTATCACTTTTTCTTGTGAACCACTTGAAAACGAGATTATATTAGGCATTCATGCCACAGGGCGAACAATTGCAGAAGACGAATTGCTCCAATTTTTTGAAATTCCTTTAAACCTCAAAAAAGTGACAAAGGGCAGACATCCTGGGATTGGTCCTTCTACAGCGCAAAACATCATCAGATTATTGGTGGGTGGCTCAGTGACTGTGGAAAATCGTGGAACAGAAGGGATTTCTTTTATCGTGAAAGTGAAGCGGAACAAATGGGGTGTTATCTGAGTATGGTATGGTAGGTCGGGTTAGTGATAACGTAACCCGACATTTACCTTAACTGTGTCGGGTTACGTTTTTTTGCGACGCAAAAAAATCTAACCCGACCTACTTAACTACTTAACTTTGCCCACCCTACATAAAAGTTTAAGTTGTGCCCGCGTGCAGTATAAGTATAGAGTTTTTTCAAAAAACTCGGAATTTCAAAGATTCAGCTTTGGACTCAAAATAATTTAAAGGACTCTAATATGAACCAAAAAAGTACCGTTCTTATTGTCGATGATCAAGAAGCAATGCGTGATGCATTAGAAGGAATGCTAACTAATCAAGGCTACGAGTTAGCTATTGCCACCAATGGGCAAGAAGCGATTGATTTGGCAAGACAATTGCTCCCTGATATTATCCTGTTAGATGTGATGATGCCGGATATGGATGGCTTTGAAACCTGCCAACATTTACGTGCCGATCCTATATTAGCAAAAGTGCCTATTATCATGGTGACTGCTTTGAACGATCAAGATTCGCGGTTGCGTGGTATTGAAGCAGGTGCCGATGATTTCATTTCTAAATCTTATAGTAAGCTTGAACTACGGGCAAAGGTACGAATGATCACCAAGATCAACCGTTATCAACGTTTACTCAACGAACAACTCAAATTCAAGTGGATGTTTGAGAACACCGACGAAGCTTATCTGGCACTCAATCACGACAAGCAGATCACCTATGCCAATAGTAAAGCGCGTCTCTATCTCAACCTACCACCCACAGAGGCCCCCATCAACGAAAGTTTCATCAAACTGATCAGCAAGCACTACCATCAAGTACATGAACCATCGAAAACTCCGGTGCCCATTGATGAAAAGCTGATCCAATTACCCCGTTATATCGTTCGCCCTGACACTCAAACCGCCCTACCAATTTGGCTGCGAGTTGACCTCATGGAAATATCTGGGGAATCAGAAGAAAAGAGTCTCGTTCACTTATGTAATGTGACAAACACGATTTTGGCTAAAAGAATCAATTGGACGCTTGCTGGGCAAATCAGTCACAAGCTTAAAACACCACTACTCCCTATTCTTAGTGGAATTGAATTCCTTATCAAGAACCACTCTAAACTCCCGACGGACAAATTGGAAGAATTCCTGAAGATGACTTACACAGGCGGTACTCGCCTTTGCGCTCTGGTTGACAAAATTCTTGATTACGCAAATGTGTCCAACATAAATAAAGACACACAAGACCCATGCACTCTGACTAATCTGCTATCAACCATTACCACCGTTAAGGAGATGCTGGACATTGAATCGCTCTTGATGCTCCAACAGGATCATATTGAAAATCCTGATAAATTTTTGATACCCATTTCCTGTACAAGGATAGAAATGGTTTTGACAGAGCTTTTCTCAAATGCCAAAAATTTTCATCCCACGAATACGCCTATCATAGAGGTTGACATAGAGGCAAAGCCTGATAACTTATGTCTCAAAATTCGTGACAATGGCATACAACTGTCGCCAGAACAACTGGCTAATATATGGATACCCTATTACCAGGGCGAGAAGTATTTTACTGGGGAAGCAGAAGGTATGGGGTTGGGCATGTCAATGGTGGGAACACTGGTATGGGAAGTGGGCGGTACATGCCAAGCATATAATCGCACCGATGGAAAAGGCGTTGTTATAGAATTGAATTTTCCATTGAAGACGTGGGATTAGATATTTTTCTCGTTCCCACGCCAGCGCGTGGGAACGAGAAAAAAAATAATCCCTGCAACGAGTTTATAACAATCACCTTGAAAGGGTTCACTCAAACTGAGTTCGAGGTTTTCGTTTTTTTGAAAAAAAAACGAAAACCTCGAACAGAGATAAACCTCATCTTTTATCGGATAATAACCATAATTTTCATAAGACATTTCAACCGTCAAATCGGTGACAGAAAACTGATATTCTTGATGGTGATAAAAAAAATGGGCACGTACTTGATTATTCATACGATACCCTCTGGAAATGTTGATCGTCAAAGAATCAGGCTTAATAAATAATAGTGATGTGGAGAGTTCGCTAATCACTTGTTCTAAGGGCATTTTATCATTTTTCCCCCTCGCACTATGATAACCATTTATCCAGATTGACTCTACTGAATCGCAGAGATGTGGTAAAAACGTCATTGGGAGGGCAGGCTTTTTCACCCAACGTTGATGCTTATCTATTAAATAATTCTCTGTTTGATAGTCATGTGTTTGATGCTGAAGGAGGGGAATGGTTATCACATCTAATAATTGTGGACCTTTCCCCTTCTCCAACATGGTATTGACTTCGGAAAGTGAGCCGCTTTCATGACGACTAACTGGTCTAATCCAATGATGAGTCAATTGATTATTAACAATTTCTTTACCAGCAACACAACGCTTTCCGTGTTTGCGAGAATTGGCTAAACAAACAATCGTTTTATAAAAACTCATTATTCTTTTTTCTCGTTTCCACGCGCTGGCGTCACTGCCATTAAGTTAAGGGCAGACACGCAGGTCTGCCCCTACAAATCACCACGTATTCAGGGGCTGTAGGGGCGAACCTGCGTGTTCGCCCTGGCTTAACTTAATAGCATTGACGCGCTGGCGTGGGAATTTTGAGTCTAACTGACTCGCTATCTCTCAATAACGACCTTGCTTGCTTCAGCAAATATCCAATTTAAGGTTTCAAACAATTTTTGTAGATTTTCTTCGTTTGGTGCATCTTCAGCTTGTAAATTTCTCTTATCTTTTAGAAATAATAAAGAGGCTTTAGTATATTTACCAAATTGCCATTGCTTACCGTCAGTAATAATCGCATAACAAATAGTCGCCCCTTGTATTGATGCGGCATAAGATTCCGCCAATGCTTGCCCCAAGCGTTATCCCAATCACGCTTTTTAGCCTCTATTACACAGAGGGGTGGAACATCTATCAAATTACCGATACCGACTTTTTTTGGACGAGCAATTAGAAAATCAGGTGTACCTGAGAGATTCACAGAGGCATCGACATCATACATGATATGTGACCAAACACGAAATTCCTGATAGGCTTTATCTAGTACCCTTAATATCGGTTTAATAATATCTTCACAAATGGCGTATTCAGAAACATAAGCAAGAGGGTCATCTAATAACTCTTTAATTTCATCACGTTTGTTCTTTGGTATATTAAAAGGCAAAGTTTCTATGAAAAATCCCTCTTTTATGATCAGGTTGAATTTTTCAGCGACCTCTGCATCTGTTTTAAAATTGCCAAATCCCATATCATATCTGCTCCTAAATATTTATTCGACTGATTACCCATCAAGATCGCGATTTTGTCGTCAGTCAGTGGGCAACGTGGGTGCACTTTTTTCATGAGGAAGCCGTTGCACGAAAAGGACTGTGCAACAGCCTACATGACTAATTGAGTATAACAAATTAACGCAATAACCAACCACTTGAACAAGATTTTTCTCGTTCCCACGCGCTGGCGTCACTGCCATTAAGTTAAGATTTATTGGAGTCCATTCGAGGTTTTAGTTTTTCTTCAAAAAACTCAAACCTCGAATCCTTCAGATTTGGATTATTTCGCT
>JAOZSV010000034.1 GCA_029939505.1 Thiotrichaceae bacterium
CCAAGATGTTTAAGAAATCCGATTTTTTTTCAAAAATCGGATTTCTAAGCTCGAAGAAACACACGAGGTTTAAGAAATCCGATTTTTTTTCAAAAATCGGATTTCTAAGCGGCGAAACGATGTTTAAGAAATCCGATTTTTTTTCAAAAATCGGATTTCTAAGCTCGAAGATTTCTAAGCTCGAATAGAATCGCTTTGCGTAACATCAGTAATTAATAAGTTAATTTCAACTTTGACAAAGCCCTGCGCTCAGTTTTAAGCATTGAGCCTCTGTACAGGAAAATTGAAACTTGAGATTGCGCGTGGGGTGAAAATTCGTTTAACAAAAAGTTGAACCCTAATTCTATAAAAACTCAAATATGGCTACAATAAGGGGGCAATCGGATTGACTATTTATAAGATTGTTAGTTTTTGACGAATTTAAATTCAAGGCTTAGAAATTATCTATGAATATATTGGTTTTTGATATTGAAACTATCCCTGATATTGAAATGGGGCGGCGTTTATATGGTAAACATAGCGAAATGGAAAAAATCAGCGATGAAGAAGTCGCTCGCATAATGTTTCAGCAACGCAATCAGGAGACAGATGGAAAAACTGAGGTTATCCGCCATCATCTACAAAAGGTGATCGCTATTTCAGCAGTCTTGCGGACTGGCGAAAAGCTAAAAGTCGATTCTCTTGGTACAATCGACTCTTTGGAAATGGAAATTATTCAACAGTTTTTTAAAACAATACAGCATTACACGCCCACGTTAATCTCCTGGAATGGTGGCGGCTTCGATTTACCTGTGTTGCATTATCGCGCACTCAAACACGGCATTACTGCTGAACGTTATTGGAATAATACACAGGGCAATTTTCGTTATAATAATTATCTTAATCGTTTCCATGAACGTCATACTGATTTAATGGACGTATTAGCGGCTTATCAACCCCGTGCTTATGCACCATTAGATGAAATCGCTACTCTGCTAGAATTACCAGGTAAACTCGGCATGAGCGGTGATAAAGTCTGGGAAACTTATCAACAAGAAGAGGGGATTCAAAAAATTCGGAATTATTGTGAAACTGATGTTTTGAATACTTATTTAATTTTTCTCCGTTTTCAATTAATGCGTGGACATTTAAATCAATCGGCTTATGCACAAGAATGTCAACAAGTGCGTGAACTGTTAACGGATGAAAAGGAAAAGCCTCACTTTCAAGAATTTCTAAAGGCTTGGACAAGTTAATTATGAATTATGAATTATGAATTA
Organism: Thiotrichaceae bacterium; assembly: GCA_029939505.1. Classification (GTDB taxonomy): domain Bacteria; phylum Pseudomonadota; class Gammaproteobacteria; order Beggiatoales; family Beggiatoaceae; genus QNES01. The sequence goes on from JAOZSV010000034.1 coordinate 1,260, forward strand.
TGAATTAAATTGTGAATTTTGTTTTTTTTGATTTCGAGGCAAAAGTCTTGCATTTTTATTTTTGTTGCGTTAGAGTATTACTTTCAAAGTGAATGCGATAGTCAAGTTTGTAATGCGACTTTCATAAAAAACCATTTTAATTAAAAAGATTGTTGACATTCCATAAATCTTTCGATAAAATTTATCAAAAGAACAGATAATTATCTGTGACGTGGGGAGCTTAACCCCTTTTAAACATAACTTAAATCTACTTCTGTTGTTTTGTTGGCGTTTTTTTAAGGAACGTTTCGAGGTTTGAGTTTTTCTTCAAAAAACTCAAACCTCGAAAATGAAATAATTTCAACAATGTTGCATCAAAAGTTAGTTTTCGAGGTTTCCGTTTTTTGAAGCGAAAACCTCGAAACGATTTTATTTTATGCACATTCCTAAGTAAGAGAATTGTCTATATTTCGTAACTACTCAGGGCAACCACAAGGGATTGCCCTTACGTATAAATATAAATATTTTCGTCAGTCTTCATAAGAATATTGTTGTAGGGGCAATCCTTTATGGTTGCCCTGAGTAGTTACTATATTTCTTATTTTCAACAGCCTTATGATCCTGAAAATTTGAAAGAAGTCTTTTCAAGGCTAAGTTTTTTGCAAAAAACGGAAACCTCGAAAGTGATTAAATCATCCTCATTCCTAAGTACAATAAAAAGTGACTTCGAAGTTCAAATTGTTCTTAAAAAAACTTGAACCTCGAAAAGTATTTTAATTCTTATTAATTGGAGAAACTGTATGAATAAAAAGCTACTTTCTTTGGCTGTCGCCGCAGCAATGGTTACACCCATCGCTGCCAACGCCGATGTTAGAGTCTCTGGTGTAATCCAGGCTGAAGTTGCCGGTTTAGAAGTCGCTGACGGTAACGAGAATTTGAATGCCTCACTTCGTGGCGGCAATTTTGATGATATGGATCGTCAAGTGCTAACCAACGACTTTTTAGGTAGTATTCTTAATGAAGGTCCTAACCACATCCAATTTGATATTGATGAAAAATTAGGCGGTGGTGTGAGTGGACAAGCGCGTTATACAATGGCTTTCAATAGTTCTGGTAATTTCGGTTCCGCATTAATTGGTGAAGAAGCGTGGGTTGGCTTGGGTGCTGCTAATTTCCATATCCGCTATGGTACTTTAACGGGTGCTTATAAGTCATCCCATACATTGGTTGATCCTTTAGCATTTACCTCCTTGCAAACTCGTGGTACTGGTGGTGGTATGAGTGGTGAGTATTTCAATAGCTTGCAGCGAGATGCCGCAGGTAATGTCACGGGAATCCATGTCAATCAACATATAAAACAAAATGGGTTGACAAATGAGGGTTTTGTAGAAGGCGCGCTCGAATTGGGTGTCAATTTTCGTGGATTTTCTGCCACTATACAGGGTATTGTTGATGAGACCTCTGACATGGACGGTGCTGGCCTAGTTGAACTCAGATATACCGCACCAGGCGACGTTTTTACAATATGGCTGGCTGGTGCTTACCAGGACATTGGTGCGACCACAGACAGAGTTATGGAGGATGCTATAGATGTCATCAGAGATGATGAGGATAAGAAGAATCTGCAGGATGATGACTTCGCTAACTGGAAAGTCGGTGGTGCGTTTAAACTTGGGCCTATGGTTAAGTTCGGTCTTCAATATGAAGAATCGGAAATAGGTAACATGGATAATAATGTGTACTCAGGCGGTAATAACACAAATGGTGGGAAATATATTCTTGCCTCTCTTGAAGTCACTCCTGTACAAAATATCAGTATTGCAGGTTGGATCGCTCCTTACCTTTCCGATATTGATGACGCGCAGAGAATGCTAGATAGCGAAGGCAGAGGGATTGATGAAGATGCCCTGAGTTGGGCTGTTGCTGCTAAGTATCACTTCAGCACACGCACGATGCTTTATGTTGGCTATCGTCAAACTGATAGTGACAACGATTTCCGTGATGAGAGTGTCATCACTGGGGGTCTAAGACACACTTTCTAATTGTCGTTTTTCATTATCTTTCGCTGAAAACACTAAATAAGCCAAGTAAAAAAACGGGCTGTTTCTCAGCACCTATTTTTCTGACAATTTTAACCTCGTAGGTTTAATTAATCTACGAGGTATTCTATATTTTCTGCCCTTCGTGTCAATGTCATTAAGTTAAGGGCAACCATAAAGGATTGCCCCTACGTGAACCGTGATTTTTTGTAGGGGCAATCCCTTGTGGTTGCCCTTAACTTAATGGCATTTGCCCTTCGTGTACGTTCTTATGCGTCCCGTTCTAATTCATCAACTTTTGCTACAAGCCAACCAACCTTGCGACTGTTGTACAACCAATTCTAACAACGCTTGGATATGTTCAACATTATCATTCAGGGCAGGAATGTAATGAAATTCCTTGCCCCCAGCCTCTAAAAATATCTGACGATTTTCTTGATTAATCTCCTCCAAAGTCTCTAAACAATCCGTCGCAAAGCCAGGGCATATCACATCAACTCGTTTAACCCCCCCCTTGCCTAACGCCGCTAAACTGTGATCGGTATAAGGTTTGATCCATTCTTCCCGCCCAAATCGAGATTGAAAGACAACTTGCCACCTTTTTTCATTTAATTCAATCTTTTCTGCGACAAGGCGAGCAGTCTTATGACATTGATAAAAGTAAGGATCGCCTGCTGAAGAAAAGCGTTTGGGAATACCATGAAATGAAAACAATAACTGATCGGGGTGTCCATGTTTAACCCAATCATTTTTAATTTGCTCCGATAGGGCATGAATATAGGCGGGTTGATCATGATAATGTGAGATAAAACGTAAATCGGGCAACCAACGCCAGCGTTTGAGTACATCACCGACTGCATCAAAAATAGAGCCTGTTGAAGCTGAAGAATACTGTGGGTACAGCGGCAATATCAAAATTTGTCGCGCATTAGCCAGGCGTAATTGTTCTAAAGCCGTTGCAATAGAAGGATTTCCATAGCGCATACCTAAAGCGACGCTGATCGGACTGGTAAAATGCGCTTCAAGTGCTTGTACAAGTGCTTGTGTCTGTGCTTGACTGATCGTTAATAAGGGCGAACCTGCCTTTGTCCAAATTTTTTCATACTTGAGTGCTGAACGGCGTGGACGAGTACGCAAAATGAGCCCATGCAAAATTAACCACCATAACCAGCGTGGCATTTCTGTCAGCCTTGGATCAGATAAAAATTCACTTAAATAACGCCGTAACGCGGCGGGCGTTGGCGCATCGGGCGTACCTAGGTTGACTAACAAAATGCCCGTTTTAGGGAGATTATCGTGAGTGTAGTTATCGTGAGTATAAGTTTCGTTTTTAAAAATATTTGTATATATTGACATATTGATGTTTCTTTGTACTCAGGGCAACCACAAGGGATTGCCCCTACATCAGAAGATTTTCGTCTGTATTAATAAGAATATTTCAGCCTAAAGTTTTTTGAAGAAAAACTTTAGGCTGAAATGTGGTAGGGGCAATCCTTTATGGTTGCCCTGAGTAGTTACGTTTCTTTATGATGGATAGTGATTTAATCTTAATTTTAATTTTGATTTTTAAGTATATCGTTTTTCGCTTTCTAATGGACAATAATTTATAAGTCATTGATTTTACTTTTATTTCAAGAATAAAAGACTTATAATTCGTTTATTTCGTCAATTCGCTGTACTCTTATTTTTTTAAAGTTGATAAAAAACAAAGAGATAGAGGCGCACTAAAAAAAATTCACTTTATTAAAAAAAACACTTGACATTGTTTTAAATCCGCTTTACAATAGACACACTTTTCGATTAGGCTAGATAGCTCAGGTGGTAGAGCAGTGGACTGAAAATCCTCGTGTCGGTGGTTCAACTCCACCTCTGGCCAATTAATTCTCTCCCCCCCTTTCTCATTATCAATTTTTTTTAAATCTCAAATTCCTCTCTTTTAAATCTCAAATCCCTCTTTTTCAAATCTCAAACCTCCCTCTCTCTTTTAAAAAATTATTAACATTATAGTCATAAAAAATATTTAGAACAGTGCCATTTTTTTTGTTATACTTGACGTTCTAGTTTTTTCATATTCTTCCAAAGCTAAAGCGTTGGACTCCAATACCAAAGCTAAAGCGTTGGACTCCAATACCAAAGCTAAAGCGTTGGACTCCAAGACCAAAGCTAAAGCGTTGGATGGAAAAAAACACCAACTAGAACATTGAGTTATAATCATTTCTTTTCAAGAGGAAACTTTAATTAATGAAAATTCGACAATCAATCTATGCCTTCGGAATTTTTCTTGTCGGCTTATTGTTTATACCGACTGTTGCCAATGCTGACGGAGAGGTTTGTGCTGAGTGTCACAAAACTGAAAATCCTGGACTCCATAAACAATGGGAAAATAGCCAACATGGTCAAAACAATGTGAATTGTTTAGATTGTCACAAGGCGGAATCGACAGACGCAGATGCTTTTACGCATAATGGTTACACCATTTCTGTGATTGTCTCCCCCAAAGACTGTGCTACTTGCCATGAACAGGAAGCCACTGAGTTTCAACGCTCTTATCATTCTAGGGCAGGGCAAATTTTGCCCAGCAATGAGGATAATGTGTTTGGCGCGATTATTGGTGGCCCCGCCGCCGTCACTGTAGGATGTGAACAGTGTCATGGTTCCAGAGTTGAATTGGATGCCGATAAAAAACCGAGTAAGGGTTGGCCCAATACAGGTATTGGACGTATCAATCCAGATGGTTCGTTTGGTTCCTGTACAGCCTGTCATAATCGTCATGGTTTTTCTAAAGCGCAAGCCCGTACACCAGAAGCCTGTGCTAAATGCCATTTGGGACCAGATCATCCTCAAATTGAGATTTACACAGAATCCAAGCATGGCAATATTTACTACAGTGGTGTCCATGACATGAATCTTGACTCAGATAACTGGGTTGCTGGCGTTGATTATAGTGCTGCGCCGACTTGTGTGACTTGTCATATAGGGGCTGCACCAGGTTTACCTAGTACTCATGATATGGATGAGCGTTTGTCTGTGAATTTACGCGCTAAAATTTCCCATAAAATCAATCTGTTACGATTAACAGATGGCAAGCAATACGATTTGACAGATGACAATTCTTTGCCCAATGTAGGAGAAATCTATACGCCACCTGCGGGCAAAGGTGAACCCGGTGAAATCGCTGATATTCTGACTTGGGAAAAAAGGCGTGATAACATGAAAACGGTTTGTAAAGCCTGTCATAGTCCAAGCCATACCAATAAACATTACGAGAATTTGGATGATTTTGTTGATTTGTATAATAACAAATTCGCCAAACCCATTTCCGCAACGATGGCTGATCTCGCTGCTAAGAGTATTACCAACAAGGTACCATTTGATGAAAAGATTGAGTGGTTATGGTGGGAAATCTGGCATCATGAAGGTCGTCGCGCTCGCAGCGGTGCTGCCATGATGGGTTCTGATTATGCGTGGTGGCATGGCATTTATGAGGTTGCAAAACGGCTTTATATAGAGTTCATTCCCGAAGTAATAGATATGGCAGGTGAAGCGGAAGGATGGGCTTTGCTCAATAAACATTTTAAACCAATTGAAGAGCATAGTTGGTATTTTGATGGTTTGGCGACTCGTCCTCCCCAAAAAGAGGTGGTTATCATTAATCCAAAAACTGGGGAAGAAGTTGCACGGGGTAATTATGCGACTTTGCAACCGACAGTAGAAAATGGCACTGGGTTAAAAATTGGTGGTACGCTGACTTTAGGTGATGCTGACATATCGGGTGTTGGACAACTGATTGGCAAAGAAGCCAATATGGTAGTACTTGTTATTAATAGAGCCACACAGCACGCCCATGTTCTAAAAACGGGAGGTGAATTAAAGGCTTGGAATGGTAATTTTGCTCTGTTAGAACCTTTGAAAACGATCACCCTTCAATCGACTCAAGATATCGACGTGAGTAGTGAATCGCTGAGTGTCAAAGGAAAACGGGAAATTTATCTGGGCTATCGTTTAGGAGATGATGCACTGATGTATTTCCCTGATGGCATTGGCGTGGTTGTGACGGAATAAAATTGTTTGAAGCTAAACCCTTTTTCGTCGTGAAATGTTTGAAGCTAAACCTCTGAGGTTTTCAAAACCTCAGAGGTTTTTTCGTTGTGAAATGTTTGATGCTAAACCTCAGAGGTTTTAAAAACCTCTGAGGTTTTTCGTGATCGGAACCCCTACAACAATATTCTTATTAATACAGACGAAAATATTCTGATGTAGGGGCAATCCCTTGTGGTTGCCCTGAGTAGTTACAAGTTTTTTTAAAAAACCTGCTTTTTTATCGAATAATATTTGGAAAGGAGTTGATGCGATGAAGATTTATTTTGAGCAATTGGGGAATATCAGGAAAGGAGAACTTAATTTCAATGATTTAACCCTATTATGTGGTCCAAATAATACTGGAAAAACTTATGCCATGTATTCCTTATATGCTCTGTTAAATAAAAATTTTGAAGTCCATTTTGATTTTGTACAAGGCATTGTGCGTCAGTTGGCTGAAAAAAACGTTGTTCAACTGGATTTGAGCGACATCATGACGCAACAGTTTGACAATATGATTCGACATATAGAGGAGCGTTTTCATAAGCGACTGCCCAGCCTGTTCAGTGTTGGAGACTCTGAATTTTCAAACACCAAAATAAAACTGACTTATGATCGGGACGATCTATTACAACGTGCCGTGAAAAATAAATGGAATACCAAGTTAAGCCTTGGCAAAGAAAAAGACTGGTTTTTATCTTTTGAAAAAGCAGCCAATAAAACTATACTCAGTCTAACCTTGCGGAAAAAAGATATTCCTCAAGATATTTTAACCACTTTTATTTCTTCCCACATTGTCAAATTAATATTTTCCAATATTTCCCACCATTCATTTTTACTGCCAGCAGAGCGCACTGGATTGAATCTGTTTTTTAAGGAATTATCCAGCATTCGCAATCGACTTTTGCACCATGCCCAAAAAGACAATATTAATCCGATGGAAATCTTACAGGATATTATGGAATCCCGCTATGCTGAACCCATTTCTGATTATATTGAATTTCTAAACAGCTTAGATGCCACGAAAAAAGACAAAGGAAAGTTTTGTACAACTGCTCAGGAAATACAGAGAAAAATATTGAAGGGTAAATATGAGGTTAATCGTTCTGGTGATGTTTATTTTTTACCCTATCGTAGTAATCATAAAAAAATGCAGTTGCACCTTACATCATCCACCGTTAAAACTTTTTTCGGTTTGGTTTTCTATCTCAATCATCTCGCACAAAAAGGGGATTGTCTGATGATTGATGAACCCGAATTGAATTTGCACCCTGATAATCAGCGTATTATTGCTAGGATTTTAGTACAACTGGTTAATGCAGGATTGAAGGTTGTTGTCAGTACACATAGTACCTATTTTGTGCGTGAATTAAATAACTTAATTCTGTTAAATCAATCATTTTCTCAAGTGGAATTGCTGAAAAAACGCTATGGTTATACGAAAACAGATGTATTAGATAGCAATAAGGTGTCTGCATATTTATTCGATGACAAAACAATCACTCCGATGGAATTAGATCCGAATGAAGGTATTATCGCAGAGACTTTTGATAAGGTAGTTGATAATCTCAATCAGTCTTCTAATGACATTTATTATGCTATCCAAGAAGAGAAGGAACTCAATGCCTGAAAATAAGCCATTATTTGAATTGTTGCCTAATCTAATTGCAAAAAACTTTCTCATAGATGAAAATAATCATTGTATTCGTATTGAAGAACATCAACAAGCTGATTGCAAATTTGTAGAAATCAGATTAAAACAATCAATTCCCTGTTTTTGTTTTTCCATTGATAAGAAAAGAAAAAAGGGAGAAGGTGATCCCATTTTTCCATTTTTTAATCCTGAAGAAAAAGGAATTTGTAGTAAAAATGATGCGATTTTGATTTGCCAAAAAGAGCAGAAACTTTATGTTTTGTTAATTGAATTGAAATCTAAAAATCCCGGAGATTATCTCAAACAACTTCAGGCGGCACAAACCTTTGTTCAATTCATTTTTGCACGTATAGAATTATATTATAAGTGTAAACACAGTTTAAAAAACTTGGAATTTCGAGGAATTTTATTTTCTTGCAGACGAATCCACAATGAAGGATTAACAAAACGCAAAAAAATGAATTTTAATGATAGAAACGGTTTACAAGTGACTGAACAAGATTGCAATCAGACGTATCATTTACAAGCATTTTTAGATTGATATTGATAGTACAACGGATTAACGAAATCAACGGATTTTGTTGATTTCATTTTCACCTTTTTCAATTCGACTCCATCTAAATGAACAAAGCTAAAGCATCAATATTTTCTTCAAAGGAAAATTTTACTCTCTTCGAGGCTAAAATTTTTTTAAAACTTTAGCCTCGAATTTTCAGAATAAATACGTTGAACCTATCCCACTAATATTTAACCCAAATACAATTCGAGGCTAAAGTTTTTTTAACGAAAAAACTTTAGCCTCGAAAACTACAAGGATTATTTATAAAAAAGGATAATCACTCAGAGCCTCTTGCAAAACTCACTTTTTCGAGTTGAGATTTTTTTAGAAATCCGATTTTTTTCAAAAATCGGATTTCTTAAACCTCGTGTGTTCAGAGTTTTGCAAGAACCTCACTCAGTCATATTTCATTAACTATTTGATTTATAATGTTTTTTTATTATCCTTTCTTATAAATAATCCTTGTAGTTATTATCCTTGATTGTCTCCAACCTTATGAAAGATAACCTGATTTGAGGTTTTATTCTGAAAATTCTGTTCGAGGCGAAGAGCTTTTCTTCAAAAAACTTTAGCCTCCAATGGACTCCAATCTTAATTCGCATCGTTTAATCCTGATTCTGTCATAATAAACAAAAACACTTCAATCTCAATTAATCGCAAATTCTTAAATAAGAGCCCATGCCATCTGAACAAATAGGCGACTCCGATTCCTACGTCGATTCTTTAGACAATGCCATTATCAACGGAGATTTTACGGAACTATATCAATATCATGTTATTCGGCGTAATGGTCAATTAACCTGTTTTAATGCCAAAAACATTATCGTTGCCATGACGCAGGTATTTTTAGCTGTTGAAGGTGAAACGGCAACTGCCTCAAATCGCATACAAAATGCCGTCAACGAACTCGCAAAACAAGTCATTAAAGGCATATCAAGGCGTTTGCGTGAAGAAGGGACAGTACATATTGAGGATATACAAGATCAAGTCGAATTATCCTTAATGCGTGCTGGTTATCATAAAGTGGCGCGGGCTTATGTGATTTATCGTGAAGAACATGCACATATACGCGCCGAAAAACAGGAAGAAACCGTCATCAATGTCATTGATGAAGCAGGTAGAAGTTGCCCTTTAAATGAAGATCGTTTACGCGCAATAGTCATCAATGCTTGTGCCAATTTGCCGTCTGTCATACCAGACAGGATTATTGATGAAAGCTTAAAAAATCTCTTTGATGGTATTTCTAAGCGAGATGTCCATCATATCTTGGTGATGAGTACGCGCACATTGATTGAAAAAGAGCCTAATTATACTTATGTGGCTTCTCGCTTATTGCTGGATCAATTACGCTCAGATGCCCTCCATTTCGTCAACTTTAAGCCCATTTTTTCGACAGACATGGCGCGTTATTATCCAAAGTATTTTAAGGCTTATATCATAAGTGGCATTAACCACGAATTATTAAATCCCGAATTAGAGAAATTTGATTTAGACAAATTGGGCAATGCCTTAGTCGCAGAGAGAGATTTGCAATTAACCTATTTAGGGATGCAAACACTTTATGATCGTTATTTTTTGCACTGGAAAAATACCCGCTTTGAGTTGCCACAAGCTTTTTTTATGCGTGTCTCAATGGGTATTGCCCTCAATGAAAATGATCCGACGGCGCGTGCGATTGAGTTTTATCATTTATTATCCCAATTCGATTTGATGTGCAGCACGCCGACGCTGTTCAATTCAGGCACTTTATATCCACAATTATCTAGTTGCTATCTCACAACAGTACCCGATGATTTAAACGGCATTTTTAATGCGATTAAAGATAATGCCTTATTATCCAAATTTGCGGGTGGATTGGGTAATGATTGGACACCAGTGCGGGGCATGGGTTCGCGTATTAAAACGACCAATGGTCAATCTCAGGGTATCGTCCCTTTTTTAAAAGTCGCTAATGACACCCTTGTTGCCTGTAACCAGAGTGGAAAGAGACGCGGTTCAGGTTGCGCCTACTTAGAAACATGGCATATCGACATCGAAGAGTTTTTAGAACTCCGTAAAAATACAGGCGATGAACGCCGTCGCACACATGACATGAATACGGCGAATTGGATACCTGATTATTTCATGGAACGTCTATATGAAAATGGGCATTGGACGCTATTTTCTCCAGATGAAGTGCCTGATTTACATGACTTATATGGCGATGCGTTTAAAAAAGCCTATAAAACATACGAGGCGGCAGCTGAACAGGGTAAACTTAATATCAGTAAGCGCGTTTCTGCGGTAGAATTATGGCGCAAAATGCTGACAATGCTTTTTGAGACTGGGCATCCCTGGTTAACATTTAAAGACGCTTGCAATCTGCGGAATTCACAACAACATGTCGGTGTCGTGCATAGTTCTAACTTATGTACAGAAATCAACTTGAACACTAAGGCAGGTGAAGAGATTGGTACCTGCAATCTAGCCAGCATCAATCTTCCCGCCCATATCAAAGACGGCAAATTAGATACTGAAAAGCTACAGCGTACCATTCGCATCGCTATGCGGGCATTAGATAATGTCATTGACATTAACTATTACGCTGTGCCAGAGGCACGGAATGCTAACTTGCGCCATCGCCCTGTTGGATTAGGCTTAATGGGTTTCCAAGATGCTTTATATAAACTACGCATTCCTTATGCCAGTGAAGCGGCGGTGGAATTTGCTGATTACGCGCAAGAGGTTATTAGCTACTATGCCATTTCAGCTTCTAGCGAGTTGGCAGAAGAACGTGGCTCTTATTCTAGTTTTGAAGGCTCACTATGGCATCAGGGCATTTTACCCATTGACAGTATTCAAAAACTGGCAGAGGTGCGGGGCAAGTATTTAGAAATGAATACCACCTCCACTCTTGATTGGGATAGTCTGCGCGAGCGTGTTAAAACAGTGGGAATGCGTAACTCTAATACAATGGCAATCGCGCCAACAGCGACAATTAGCTTAATCTGTGGTGTCACCCAATCCATTGAACCGATGTATCAAAACTTATATGTCAAATCAAACTTGTCTGGCGAGTTTACCATTATCAATCCCTATTTAGTGCGAGAACTCAAGGCACTTAACCTTTGGGATGATGTGATGCTCAATGACTTAAAGTATTGTGATGGGCGTATTCGATTGATTGAGCGTATTCCAGAGGAAATCAAGAATTTATATGCCACTGCCTTTGAAATTGATCCTTCGTGGTTAATTGAAGCGGCTTCGCGGCGGCAAAAATGGATAGATCAAGGACAATCGCTTAATTTATATATGTTAGAACCTTCTGGGCGCAAACTGGATCAATTGTACAAAGAGGCGTGGTTGCGTGGATTAAAAACAACTTATTATTTACGTGCGATGGGAGCAACCCGTGTTGACAAAAGCACTATGCTTCATAATAGTCAATTGAAACCTGCACCTGTTTGTACATTAAATGATGATGAATGTGAGGCTTGTCAGTGAAACTTAATTGAAAGAGCCTTTTGCAAAACTCGCTTTTTCAAGTTTAGATTTAGAAATCCGATTTTTGAAAAAAATCGGATTTCTGAACGAAGAAAAAACATTATAAATCAAATAGTTAAAAAATATAAGATCGAGTCTTATCCTTTTTTATAAATAATCCTTGTAGTTATTGTGTTTGGATTAAGTATTAGTAGGCTTTGTGCAGGACATTTTTTTAGAATCAGAATTTTCAGAATTTGAGAATTTTCAGAATGACAAATCAAGTAAGTTTTCATTTCGAGGTTTAAGTTTTCTTCAAAAAACTTAAACCTCGAAAACATAAAAGGTTTTAAATTCTGTTAATTCTTCAATTCTGAAAATTCTGATTCTAACAATTTAACGTTATTTAAATCAATTATTTATAAAAAATTATCTGGTACAAAGATTAGTGGGATAAGTTCTTTAGACTTTAACATTGAGCATAGAAAAAATTGAGAGAATTATATGTTATATTTTGATGACATGGCTAATCATCCAGAAGGTGGTATTGTTTCAACACCGCCTCAAAAAACTGAACAGATTTCCGTTTCAAGCAGTTTAGATCCGATCACTATTGGAAATAAACGGCCATCTTCTACCGACATAAAAATTGTTGGAGGACGTGGCTATGACTTGCGACAACCGATACCTGTCAAATATACTCAAGTCAGGGATCGGTTTTTAGCGGCGCGTAAAAACTTTTGGGTGCCAAATGATATTCCTATGGGAGAAGATAAGCTACAATGGAACACAGGGCAGTTGACTGAAGCTGAAATGTGGCTCTTCAAAACCAATATTTCTTATCTCACTGCTGGAGATAATCTGGTACCTGATAACTTGGTTAATAGCATATTTCAACATATTACTGCTAACGAAATGAGACAATATCTTCGGTGGGTTATGTGCGAAGAGTCGAATCATGTCGAATCCTACTTATTCATATTAGAATCATTTGGTTTGGATGAAAAAGGGCAAGGACAAGTTTTCGCCCTGTATCAAGAAATGCCCGAACTGGTTGAAAAAGTCAATTGGAACCTCATTTTTACCAACAAGCTGAACAACGCGCCTCTGGGTGAACCAGAAACATTCCGTGCTTTGTTAGAAGACTTGATGAGTTATTATATTTTTGAATATCTCTTTTTCCCACTGGGCTTTTCACAAATTTTCGCGCTGGCGCGGAAGGGTAAATTGAGAAATACGGCGCAACAGTATAGCTATATCTGGCGCGATGAAGTAGGACATTCTAGTAATGGCGTATGGCTCATTCGGCAAATTATTAGAGAAAATCCCAATATTTGGGATGTTGCTATGCAGGAACGTTTTCGGACAATGGTAGATGAAGCCATTCGATTAGAAACGGCTTATGCCCATGCTGTCATGCCAGATGGCGGTATTTTAGGAATGTCTGTCCACACCTATATTAATTTTGCCAAATTTATAGGTGACAACATCTGTAAAAACTTGGGGGTTAATCCTCTATTTGGAATAAAAGAGCATCCTATGCCCTGGATTAGCGAATACGAATTAAATCAGGAAGTCAATTTTTTTGAAGGACGTGTTCGTGAATATCAGACGGGTAGTCAATTAACCTGGGACTAATGTTTTTTTAATGAATACAACTTATGAAACTTTAATGTGAAAACTCTTACAAATCAAAAGTTTAAAAAATACACCTACCAAGTGGGCGGCTGTCTCCCAGCAGATGCCCCCACTTATATCACGCGCCAAGCAGATCAAGATTTCTATGATGGCTTAAAAAACGGCGAGTTTTGTTATGTGCTGAGTGCGCGACAAATGGGTAAATCTAGCCTACTTGTCCGCACGATGCGCCATTTAGAAGATGAAGGCTTTGCCTGTGCCGTGATTGATTTGAGCAGTATCGGCTCAACAGAAACAACCCAAAAACAATTATATGCCGGCATTATTCGCGTACTGGCTGATAAGCTGGGTTTCAAGCAGCACTTTGATTTAAAAACATGGTGGCAAAATCACAATTTGCTCTCCCCAGCGCAACATTTGAACTTGTTTATTGAAGAAGTCCTGTTAGCGCGAATTTCCCAAAGTATCGTCATTTTTATTGACGAAAGCGATGCCCTTCCTCAATTGGCTCAAGACTTTTTTCAGGTGATCCGCGCCTGCTATAACCAGCGTTCTGAGAATGCCGCTTATAAACGCCTCACCTTTGGCATTTTGGGGGTCAGCTCTCTTGGCGATTTGATGACGGATAAAAAACGTACCCCCTTCAATATTGGACGGGCCATTGAACTCAATGGCTTTCAATTATACGAAGCGATGCCCTTAGCACAAGGAATGGCGACAAAAACGAGTACGCCTGAAAACCTCATGAAAATGGTGTTAGATTGGACAGGCGGACAACCTTTTTTGACTCAAAAACTGTGCAAAATTATTAGCGAAAGTGAATTTTCCCAACAAGTGCATGAAAGACAGGAAGTTTCAAAAGGGGGAACTCTTTCAGAAGGACAAGAACTTGCTTATATTGAGCAATTGGTTAAAACCAAAATCGTTGATGATTGGGAAAGCCAAGATGATCCCATGCACTTGAGATACATCCGTGACAGGATTATGTATTTAGAAGAGGGACAATACACGGGGCGACTGTTAGGGCTATATCAGCATATTTTGTCCTCAAAAGAAAGTAAAGAAACCGAGTTTTTTCAGAAAACCCAGTTGACTTCGCCTTATACTGGCATTCCAGCCGACGATTCTCCAGAACAACTTGAACTCCGACTTTCCGGCTTAGTCGTACTGCGTAAAAGTAAGTTATTTGTTTATAACAGAATTTACGAAATGATCTTTGACAAAACTTGGTGCGATAGGACAATTAAAGAATTACGTCCTTATGCTGAAGATTTAAGAGCCTGGGATGTCTCAGGTCATCAGGACGATTCACGCCTATTATGGGGACAAGCCTTACAAGATGCAAAAGTCTGGGCGGAAGGTAAACGTTTAAGCGATCAGGATCATCACTTCTTGGAGGCTTGCCAAAACAGGGAGAAAAAGACCCTAGCCAACACGGTCAAGTTGCAAAGAAAAAGGCAGTTTAATTGGGTATTGGCAATTCTTTTCACTGCGGCAATCGCGTATAGTGGCCAAGAATATTTGACTAAAAAACAGGCATTGGAAAATGCGGAGATTGCTTTACAGCAAAAGGAGCAATCCTTGGAAAAGGCTAAGATTGTTTCACAACAACTGGCTTTGAAAAATACTGAGGTTGCTTTACGACAAAATGAGAGGGAATCTATCCTAACAGTCGTGAAAACTTTGAGCGACGAATTGGTTGATGAATTAACACAAATACCGACTATATTGCCCCGTATTTTAGAGAGAAACATTGCTCTATGGGATAAAATTCATCTGTTGCTTCCTGAAAACAAACGCGCACTGCAAGAAAAATTGTCTAACCTAAGTCGTCTTGGAGATAATTGGCTATTACTAGGCGAGACTGAAAAAGCACTGGCGGCTTATCAGCAGAGTATTGAAATACTCAAAAAACAGCTTCAAAACCAACCGAAAAATGCTTGGGCAAAGCGCAACTTGCTGATCAGTTTCAACACGCTTGGAGACGCGCAGTTACAACTTGGCAACACACAAGCGGCCCTGAAAGCCTATCAGCAGTCTTTAGAAATCAGTAACAAAATCGCCACAGAGGATCCTAACGGTTCTCAAGCATTGCGTGATTTAATTGTCTGTTTGGATAATTTAGGTCATGTACAGTTACAACGTGGCAATACACAAACTGCTCTTAAAGCCTATCAGCAATCTTTGGAAATTCGCCAACAACTGACCATTACTCCAAAAGATTCTCAAGCACCACACGATTTGAGTGTCAGTTGGGATAATATAGGTCATGTACAGTTGCAACGTAGCAACCTAGAAATGGCTCTTGATGCCTATCAAAAGTCTTTTGATCTCCGTGAAAGACTCGCAGACGAGCAAAATAGTTTTCAAGCAGAACGCGATTTGAGTGTCAGTTTGGATAATATAGCTCAAGTGCGGCGGCAACAGGGCAACATTCCAGATGCCATTAAGATCTATCAGGCGTCTTTATCAAAACGCCAACTACTCGACATCGACGAACCCCAAAATTCTCAGATACAACGCGATTTGAGTGTCAGTTGGGATAATATAGGTCAAGTGCAGTTGCAATTGGAAAATACTGAAGCAGCTATTAATGCCTATCAGAAATCTTTATCAATACGTGAAACACTCGCAGATGAGTCTAAAAATTTTCAGGCACAGCACGATTTGATTGATAGTTTTAAGAAACTTGGAGATGTGCAGTTACAACTTGGCAATACAGTGTTAGCCCTTGAAGCCTATCAGTCTTCTTTAGGAGGCAGTAAACCACTCGCTAAAAATAATCCAACAAATTGGAATGCACAGCGCGATTTGATGTTCAGTTTCGATAAGATTGGAGACGTGCAGTTGGAACGGTACAATACAGTTGAGGCTCTTGAAGCCTATCAGTCGTCCTTGGAAATCAGCCAAAAAATCGTCGCAGATGATCCTGAAAATAGGAAGGCACAGCATGATTTACTGTTCAATTATTACAAGCGAGGTCAAATTCAGAATAGCCTGCAAAAACAAGCGCTTGCTTTGAAAGCCTATCAAAACGCATTAGTTATTGCAGAAGATTTAGCTGCAAGAGATGCTGATAACCAGCAAGCACAAAAAGAGTTGACTGGCTTGCAAGGATTTGTGATAAAAAACTTACAATAATTGGTAACTACTCAGGGCAACCATAAGGGATTGTTCCTACATCAGGGCAACCACAAGGGATTGCCCCTACATCAGGGCAATCTCAGAAATCAGAGGTTTTTTGGAGTCCAACGCTTCAGCTTTGGGTGTTTTTTTGGAGTCCAACGCTTCAGCTTTGGGTGTTTTTTTGGACTCCATTTCCAAAGCTGAAGCGTTGGACTCCAAAACGAGGCAAAATTTCAACTCTTAACTCGCATTCAAGGTTAAATTATAAACCAAGTGTTTGAAAAAACTGGTTTTATTTTCACTACGGAGCACTCACTATGAATTGGGCAGATTTTCTTGCGGATTTGAGTCTAAACTGGATAGATTTTAGTATTATTACTCTTATTTTGCTGTCAGCCATTATTAGTTTTTTTCAAGGATTTGTCAAAGAACTCTTTTCGTTTTTAAGTTGGTTTTTCTCATTCGTGATCGCATTTCTCTTTTTAGATGGATTAGCAAGTCAATTAACAACGCTGATTCCTAAATATACGGATTTGCGTTTAGGAATGACGTTTATGATACTGTTTTTCACCAGTTTCTTGATATTGGAAGGCATCAATTACTTGATCCTCAATTCCATTGGGCGAACTCAGCTATCTATACCAGATCGTCTTTTAGGCACAATATTTGGTATTGCTCGGAGTGCCGTTATTGTTATTCTTTTAATCCTATTCACAGGATTGACTCATTTGCCAACGAAAGCAGCGTGGCAAAAATCAGTATTAATTGGCTACTTGAAACCAATTGTGGTGGAATTGCGTAGCCACTGGCCACTTGAGGTTGCAACCCAATTCAATTTTGACCCGCCGCCTGAATTGGTACTACCCTCTTTTTAGGATTGGAGCTATGTGTGGAATCATTGGGATTGTTGGAAAATCAAAAGTGAATCAAGCTTTATATGATGGACTGACGATGTTACAACATCGAGGGCAAGATGCCGCAGGTATTGTCACTTGTGAAAATGACCGTTTATATCTGCGTAAAAATAATGGTCTTGTCCGTGATGTTTTTCTTACGCGCCACATGTTGAATTTGCGTGGCAATATGGGTATTGGTCATGTACGTTACCCAACAGCAGGTTGTGAGTCAAGTGCCGAAGCACAACCCTTTTATGTCAATTCACCTTACGGCATTGCTTTGGCGCATAATGGCAATTTAACCAATGCTGATGCCCTAAAAAATGATCTCTTTAAGGCAGATTTACGCCATATTAATACCGATTCTGATTCTGAAGTCTTACTGAATGTTTTTGCCCACGAATTACATCAATTAAAAAAATTATATATAAATCAAGAAGATATATTTAAAGCGGTTCGTGGAGTGCATAAACGTTGTCAGGGGGGGTATGCCGCCGTGGCGATGATTACAGGCTTAGGAATTTTTGCTTTTCGAGATCCCTACGGCATTCGTCCAGTCGTCTTCGGAAAACGCCAGACTAAGGCGGGAACGGAGTATATGATTGCTTCGGAAAGTGTGGCGCTTGACGTATTGGGATTCAAGTTAGTCCGTGATATTGCCCCAGGTGAAGCCATTTTCATCAGTGCCGACGGGCAATTGTATTCTCGTCAATGTGCTAATTATCCCATTTATTCGCCTTGTATTTTTGAAATGGTTTATATGGCACGCCCTGATTCAATTATTGATGGCGTTTCAGTTTATAAGGCACGCTTACGCATGGGTAAAACCCTGGCGAAAAAAATTCTACGTCTTTACCCCAAGCATGATATTGATGTTGTTATTCCCATTCCCGATACGAGCCGCACCGCTGCCGTGCAATTGGCTTATATTCTCAATCGCAAATACCGTGAAGGTTTTGTGAAAAATCGCTATATTCCACGTACTTTTATCATGCAAGGGCAAAGTTTGCGTAAAAAATCCGTGCATCAAAAACTCAATGCCATTAATTTGGAATTTAAAAATAAAAATGTCTTGCTGGTAGATGATTCAATAGTACGCGGTACGACTTGCAAACAAATCATCCAAATGGCGCGTGATGCGGGTGCTAAAAAAGTCTATTTTGCCTCTGCCGCGCCTCCTGTTCGTTATCCTAATGTCTATGGCATTGATATGCCCTCAGCACAAGAATTTCTCGCCCATAATCGTACTGTCGAAGAAATTGCGAAAATCATTGGTGCCGACTGGTTAGTCTATCAGGATTTGGAAGATTTAATCGCTTGTGCCCGCAAGGGCAATAAAAACATTAAACAATTTGACACTTCCTGCTTTACAGGACATTACATCACTAACGATGTTGATAAAAACTATCTTGAACAGCTTGAACAGCATCGCAATGATGCCGCAAAGCGTCAAGCTTGTAACACGGAACTTCTTGACTTAAATAACGTGACTTAGAAACGCCCAAAGCTGAAGCGTTGGACTCCAATTAGACAGTGTTTTTGGAGTACAACGCTTCAGCTTTGGACAATTGGAATACAACGCTTTAGCTTTGGACAATTTCAGAAGCAAGTTCTGAAACAACCATTGCATTTTTTTCAGGGGGCAACTGATGGATCAACATACTTAATAAAGAGGCAATTCGTTCACGCATATCACGGCGATCCACTATCATATCAATCGCACCATGCTCAAGCAAAAATTCGCTACGTTGAAAACCTTCAGGCAAGGTTTCACGCACCGTTTGTTCAATCACACGCGGTCCTGCAAAGCCAATCAGTGCTTTGGGTTCAGCAATATTAATATCCCCCAACATAGCCAGACTGGCAGAAACACCGCCCATTGTCGGATCAGTTAATACTGATATAAAGGGTAAACCTTGTTGATTGAGGCGATTAAGAACAGCACTGGTTTTGCCCATTTGCATGAGCGAAAATAAGGCTTCTTGCATACGCGCTCCTCCACTGGCTGAAAAACAGACGAGAGGAATATGCTCATCAATTGCGGTATTAGCCGCACGTACAAATCGTTCCCCCACAACGCTACCCATTGAGCCACCCATAAAACGAAATTCAAAAGCGCACGTCACTAAGGGTACACCTTTGACTTGACCTTTAATGACTAATAAGGCATCTTTTTCATTTGTCGCTTTTTGTCCTTGTATCAGTCGATCTTTATATTTTTTGCTATCACGAAATTTAAGGACATCAATGGGAGATAATTCAGCCCCAATTTCTTTACGATTTTCAGAATCAAGGAATGTTTCCAAACGTTGACGGGCACTAATACGTAAATGATGGCGACATTTTGGGCAAACATTCATAAGACGCTCTAATTCTGGGCTATATAACACCGCTTGACAAACGGGGCATTTGCTCCAAACGCCTTCAGGAACACTATGTTTACTTTTTTTTCCGCTATCAATGCGAATGCGGGAGGGTAGTAGTTTTTCAAACCAACTCATTTTTAGTCTTTAATTTTTAGTTTTAATGGCGAATTATTTTTAAGTGGTAACGATTCAGCCTTGAAATCAACTTCAAGGCTGAAAGCATTCGAGGCTAAAGCAGATTGAAAAAAGATTGAGTTGTTTAGCTGGTTTTTATCTTTAAAAAAACTGTACTCAGCCTTGAAATAAACTGCAAGGCTGAAAGCCAAAGCAGGATCAGCTAAATTATTTAATTACTGATGTTACGCAAGGTGTTTCCAAATTCCACCAAATTCCACCGATGAAATCGGTGGAATTTAGAAGCACCCTGCGTAACATCAGTTAATTAGAGGTTCTTGCAAAATTCTGAACGCATGAGGTTTAAGAAATCCGATTTTTTTCAAAAATCGGATTTCTAAGCTCGAAACGCATGAGGTTTAAGAAATCCGATTTTTGAAAAAAATCGGATTGAGGCTAAAGTTTTTTCTTCAAAAAAAACTTTAGCCTCAATTTCTAAATCTAAACTCGAAAAAGCGAGTTTTGCAAAAGGCTCTATAGTCTGCTTTTAGCCTTGAAATTGATTTCAAGAACGAGTCGTTACCATTTCTTTTAAATCTCAATTCTGAAAATTCTCAAATTCTCAAATTCTGATTCAAACAATATTCAAGGTTTTCGTTTTTCTTCAAAAAACTTTAGCCTAGAAAAGATTATAATCAAAATGACAAAACTCATAGGAAATATTTATGTCTGAAGAAAAATTACAAACCACAGAAGAAGACACAAGAGAACGTTTTATCCCCATTAGCAAACAGGAAATTTTCGCTGATTTATTAGCGGCTCCCCATTGGAGTACCGAAGAGCAGCAACAATTTGGCGAGTTCTGCAAAATTTTTTCCGCCCTTTATCACTACAAATTTCATTCTCACTTGGAAGAGATAAAGCGTTGTTATACTCCCTTTAACCCAGACACGGATATTGTGACTCAACACAAGTATTCCGACGAGGAAAAACAAGAATATCATCAAACGTTCCTCAATGAAATGCGTCAACTGCTCAATAATGCTAACTACGAGGAACTGACAGTTGATGATATCAACAATGCAATAAATGCAGTTCCATATTATGGTGTTAAGGTGTCTGTCGATTTGGATGATTTTGCCGAAATGATCACCTATTATCGCGGCGCATCTATGAAGGTTGAGTACAAACGCACATGGAAAAGTCTCTTTCTGTCCAAAAAGCGTATTGAAATACCCATTTACAAACGCATTTTCTTTCTGCTGAAATTCAAAACCGAAGATGAACGTGTCGAAGATATTTTGAGGAAGCAAAAAGAAGAGTGGGAAAAGGCTCAAAAAGAAGAGTCGGCTCAAAGTTTGGATGAGGAAAAAACGGACTCCGTCAAAAACAAAGAGGTTTTGAGTAAAGCCCAACACTTGGAAAATGCCGAGAAAGAAGTTTGGGATGAAGCTAAACAGAGAAAATTGGAAAAAAAGGCGAGAAAAAAAGTACAGAAATCCCGCCGAAATCTGCCCGACGATATCAGTGAGGAGGATGTTTTTATCAAACTGTTTAAGAACATCCCTCGCACTGACTTGGAAATGCTCTTTCCTAACCAGAATGTGCAGCTCAAGATGTTTGACAAGATTAAGTTAGCAATAACCGGCGGTGGCGGTACGATTGGCGGAATATGGTCAACCCTTTCCAAGTTTGCGGCGGCGGCTAACCCCATTATGCTTATCGCTGCCATCGGGGGGTTGATAGGCATTATCTTTCGTCAAATTATGAATATTTTCACGCAGCGTAATAAATATATGATGGTGTTATCACGCAATCTTTACTTTCATAATCTGGACAATAACGCGGGTGTGATTAACTATCTCATTGATATGGCTGAGGAAGAAGAGGGTAAAGAAGCCATTTTAGCCTATTATTTCCTCCACACACAGCACGATAAGGATTACACCCAAGATAAATTGGATCGTGATATTGAAAACTACATCCAAAAGGAGTATGGCGTAGCCATTGATTTTGAAGTTGAAGACGGACTGCGTAAGTTGCGTAAAGAGGGCATTTTAATTGAGAAAGAAGGGGGAATTTTGAAAGTCCTTGATTTACATCAAACCTGTGCTTGTTTGGATAAACAATGGGATGCTTTTTTCAATCCCGATGAAGAATAGTAGTTGAAATCAAACCTCTGAGGTTTAAATTTGTTATTTGGAGTACAACGCTTTAGTTGAAATCAAACCTCAGAGGTTTTGAAAACCTCTGAGGTTTAAATTTGTTATTTGGAGTACAACGCTTTAGCTTTGTTGTTACAAAAATTCATTCTGGTAATGGTGGTTCAGTGTCGATTTCTTCTGAATTGCTCAACTCAATTACCCCATTCCCTGTCAAAGCATCTGAAGAACTGTAGCTTTCAGATGGCGTGCCAACACCGCCAGCCATCTTATTCTTTTCTAAAAGCAAACGGTATTCACTGTGGCTACCCCAACGACTACTTGCGTGTCGGGCATTAATACTCCGCAACCGTTTCAAACGTATTATATGTCGGGCTTCAAGAATGGTCGGAATGGGAGCCATATCATCACCCTCTTTGCCCTCATTGCTTTCATTAATTTTGGCGACCATTTCTTCATATCTCTCAACATCCACCCAAACCAATTCGCCATTTTCATCAATCTGATATTGGGTAGTGATATCGCCTGTCACCTTCGCCTGTAAAAAGCTAGAGGGTTCAGGTTCCTCACTAGTGCGATGGATGATTTCAGCACCAATAAAACCATTCTGTACGCTTATAAACCGTAACTCGGTGGAATAAAGGCTTCTTGCCGTTTTATACTCACCTGTCCACGTTGTACCATGCAACTGTTGCTGAAGGAGTTGAGGATCAAAGTGATTTTGCAGATTAGCCTCTTGTACATGAAAAGTAGCCTTATCCGAATCAAACCCTAATGACAATATCCAATTAAACACCGTTACTTCGTCGTTATGCGTTTCAGTTGTTTCAACGCCGCCAATACGCACTACTGGGGGCAGCGGCATTTCAACAGGGGCTTTCTCATCCTCAGTTAAGCTCTCATCCTCAGTTAAGGGATTTGTTTCAGTTGGTATTGCTATTTTCGGCAGGACGTAGGCTTTAGAAAAATCCACATCAGCTGCTAAAGCCTGTCCATCAAACAATACCATTAAACTCATTACCAACACTAGGGTAATATTGTCTCTCATAGAAACCTCCTCATTATCAATTTAAACCTTTTCCAATAAGACAGCTATCCATCCTGCCACATAGCCGCCACTTTCTTCATCATTCGTTCCAACGCCTGTACCAACAGGAATCATTTGCACGACTTTCCAACCCTCTTCTAATTCATCAGTTAAATGTTCTTGCACTTTCATATCGTCATCATTATCATCATCTAAAGGTATAGTAATCAGTTTTTGCATGTTTAGGCTCCTTTTTTAGCAAAATCAATTTGCTAATTCACGTTGTTAATTTTCAATCTGAATTAAGGGTTGAAATTTTGGTGTTGAGTCAATGCTTTAGCTTGGTGACGATTCAACTCATTTCTGAACCATTAATTTACAGCCTCATATTATACTATATATGTACCGTATTTTAAATCAATCAAGTCATGCGAATTAAGAGTTGATTTCCATCTTTCACAGTGTATAATGTTAATGCGAATTTAATAATTCATAAACTTGTTAAAAATCAAAGAGTTAATTTTTATCCTCTCGTTAATCTTCAAAGCGAAAGTATTCAAATGGACTCCAATTTCAATTCGCATCAATATGAAAAAGATAAATATCTCAAGGGGACATAAATGAGTATCAACAAAATCCTTGCCGTTGATGATTCAAAGGTTGATCTGATTAACATTCAGAATATTCTTTCTGATGCAGGTTACAAGGTTATCACAGCAAACTCGGGTCAAACCGCAATTGAAAAAGCAGTGGCTGAAAAGCCTGATTTAATTTTTATGGATGTCGTCATGCAAGAAATGGATGGCTATCAAGCCTGTCGAGAACTGACTCATCAGGATGCAACCAAGAATATTCCGATTATTTTTGTCACTGCTAAAGGTCAAAAGGCAGATCGCGTGTGGGCTGAAATGACGGGTGCAAAGGGATTAGTACAAAAACCTTATACACCCGATCAAATTATTGAACAAGTCAATTTACTTAATCAATAAATAGTCGTTCAGAAGAATCAAAGTCATCAGAATATCGCCTCTGAGATTTCCAAAATCTCAGAGGTTCCTCGAATTAAAAAGAAATCCGATTTTTTTCAAAAATCGGATTTCTATACTATATCTATCACATAAAAAATCCGTTTACTCCGTCAATCCGCTGTACTCTCACTATAAAGCAAAACATGTTTGGCATGTATTCTGCTTTCTTCTCACTCAAGAGCTTATGTTCATCCCGTTTATTGTCTTAGAAAATAGGAGAAATTCTGGAAACATAAGTTCATCATCAAGTCAATCTATGCCTATTAAATCAACATTCGAGGCTAATGTTTTTTCTTTAAAAAAACATTAGCCTCGAAAAGACAATCTACAATGTTCTTGGTATCAGAAAAAATTTTGGGAAGTGATTGGTTTATTGGTTTAACCC
This sequence comes from Thiotrichaceae bacterium, assembly GCA_029939505.1. GTDB lineage: Bacteria > Pseudomonadota > Gammaproteobacteria > Beggiatoales > Beggiatoaceae > QNES01. The sequence goes on from JAOZSV010000034.1 coordinate 25,775, forward strand.
TCGGTATTATTTTATTATTAATGGCACAATTAAACCTCTTACAACCGTTAGAACAAAAAGCGTATGACTGGAGTCTTCGATATAGCAGCCGCGATCCTGGAAAACAGGTTGCTGTTATCGCTATTGATGATCACAGTTTAGCACAATTAGGTTACTGGCCTTGGTCACAATCAGTTCTAGTACAAATGGTTGACTTGTTGACACCGTATAGTCAAGTCATTGGCATTACCCCCGCACTGACTAAAGCGCAAAAAAACCCTGGACAAGTTGTCATTGACGATTTAATGACATTTTATGCCAATGCCAAACCACTCAATGTACTAGATAAAGAACTAAAACAACTGAAAACTTTAATTAATCAAGTCAATCGACTTAAAATACGGCGTTGTTCAAAATGTAAAAAACGCATTAAACAACTTCATCAATTTTATAATAATTCTATATTTTTAAGTCAATTATCCAATACGTTAACAACGTTTGAAGATAAATTACAGGCGACTTTTATGGAACTAGATAATAATCAACCCTTGGCGAAAAGTTTTAAACAAGCAAATAAAGTTGTACTTGGTATGCCGTTTACGTTGGATCAATTTAATGAAAAAGAGAGTCCTCATTTACCTGATTATTTGCAAACGCATCGCCTTAAAACGATCAGAATGCCATTTAATACGCCACAAAATAATACACCACAACCGCCATCGGGAGTCAATGCGATACCTCCTGGGGCGATTTTATCTAACAGCGTATCAGGAATTGGTTATTTTAACCATTTGAATCCACGTCAAATACCTTTAGTGATTAAATATAAAAATGCTTATTTTCCTTCGCTTTCTCTACTACTTGCCGCAAAAAGTTTTAATCATGATGAAAAGAGTGAAAAGAGTGAAATTGAAGTCAGGCTAGGTGAAGGGATACGCATTGATCAACTACGGATTAATACAGATTCCGCATTGCGTATTCGTCCCTTTTTTTACAGGGATACAGCGCAATCGTCGTTGATAGTCGATTCTTTCATTGATGTCTTATCTGGGCGTATTCCAGTAGAAAAATATAAAGACAAAATTGTATTATTAGGCTTGACAGATCGTCATTATACGGCTTACCAATCTACACCATTGGGCGATATGCCGCCCGTATTAGTCTTAGCCCATACAGTGACGAGCTTGCTTAATCAAGATTTCTTAAAAGTGCCTCATTGGGGAAGAGGGCTACAAGTCAGCTTATTTATAATGATGATGGCTTATATCGGCTTCTTATTACCCCTGATGAAAGCACGTATTGCCCTGATAGTGAGCGGCGGCGTGGTTGTGATGCTCTCTTTATTCTATTTTACCTTAATAAATAAAGGGTTATTAATAGAACTCATGTTGCCTATTTTGCTCGTACTATTTGGGCACCTGAGTTTACAATTCAAACGGGGAATTGTCGCTTATCAGGATGCCTTTCGTTCGCATCCAGAAGCGGTGGAAAGTAATCGCTTATTGGGGCTGGCATTTCAAGGGCAAGGGCATTTAGATTTGGCGTTTGAAAAATTTCGCAGATGCCCTCCTAATGAAAGCATTTTATCTCTCCTTTACAATCTCGCTTTAGACTATGAACGGAAACGTCAATTACGACGCGCCAGTGCAGTTTATCGTTATATAATAAGCCGTCATTCTAACTTTCGTGATATCGAACAGCGTTTAGAAAGATTACGCCGCTTAAAAAAACCTCGATTATCAGAAAACAGTTTCAATGATTGGCAACTTGACGAAAATAATGAAAAACCGATTTTAGGGCGTTATAAAATAGAAAAAACATTGGGCAAAGGTGCTATGGGCATCGTATATTTAGGCAAAGATTCAAAACTGGATCGCCTAGTTGCGATTAAAACCCTCTCTCTGTCGCAAGAATTTGATGCAGAGGATTTGCTTGAAGCGACGATGCGTTTCTTTCGGGAAGCCACTGCGGCTGGACGTTTAACGCACCCCAATATTGTTTCAATTTATGAAGCCGGAGAAGAGCAAAATTTAGCGTATATTTCTATGGAGTTTTTTAAGGGCGGTAATTTACTCCCTTACACTCAATCAGAAAATTTATTGCCGATTTCCACCGTCATAGAAATCGTTACTCATGCTGCTGAGGCGTTAGATTATGCCCATAGCCAAGATGTGATACATCGTGACATTAAACCGGCGAATATTATGTATAATCCTGCAACGGGCAAAATTAAAATCACTGACTTTGGGATTGCACGCATCACAGATAATAATAAAACAAAAACGGGTATTATTTTAGGAACCCCATCTTATATGTCACCTGAACAATTGGCGGGAAAACGATTAGAAGGAAGCACCGATTTATTTTCATTAGGCGTGATGCTATATCAACTTTTAACGGGTACTTTACCATTTGAAGCCGATTCGCTGGCGACTTTAATGTTCAAAATTGCCAACGAACCGCACCCAGATATTCTCACAGTGCGATCCGATATACCACTCTGTCTCAAGCGCGTGATAGATATTGCTTTGCAAAAAAGGGTTTCGACTCGTTATCAAACGGGAGCAGAATTGGCCAGTGCAATGCTGAACTGTAACAAGCATGGAGAAATCTAACATGTGCATAAAAATGGTTTGCCGTACAGACAAAGGGCGAGTTCGTGAACATAACGAAGATTCTATTGGTATTGATGAATCTTTAGGTTTAGCGGTACTTGCCGATGGCATGGGCGGGTGTCAGGCAGGAGAAGTGGCGAGCAAAATGGCGGTGCAAAGTATCATGGAAGAATTGAGCACCGTTTTCAAAATGCAGCCCTTTCAACATCGTCATGCTAATCATCATTATCATTCAGCCACGGTGCGACTTGAGCAAGCAGTATTAAAAAGCAATCAACTTATTTACCATAAGGCGGAAGAAAAAAAGAACTACCAAGGAATGGGTACAACAGTCATTGCCGCCTTGTTTAATGATCACTTGATAAGCATTGCCCATATCGGTGATTCACGCCTCTATCGGCTCCGCGGAGAAACATTTTGTCAAATCACTAAAGATCATTCTGTACGGCAAGAATTAATCGACTGTGGTTACTATACGCCAGAGCAAGCCCGTCGTTCTCACAATAAAAATCTCGTCACCAGGGCACTCGGCGTGGGTAAAAAAGTTACTGTTGAAATTCAAGAACATAGCCTGTTAGCCCAAGATATTTATTTGCTCTGTTCCGATGGCTTAAATGATATGATTGATGATCATGAAATACATACTATTATCAGCAACGCTAATACATTTGAAGAAGCAGCACAATCATTGATTAATGCCGCCAATGAAAAAGGCGGTAAAGACAATATTTCTTTGATTTTGATTCGCCCCTTGGTGAAATTGGAAAAATCAAAAAGGTGGTGGCTACGCTTGTTTGACTTTTTTAAAATAAGAGCAACGAAGACTAAATGTAATAAAGGTATCTGAGTACAGCGGATTGACGGAATAAACGGATTTCTGGTCAAGGCGAATAAAGAAATCCGATTTTTGAAAAAATCGGATTTCTAAGAATTTCTGGTCAAGGCGAATAAAGAAATCCGATTTTTGAAAAAATCGGATTTCTAAGAATTTCTGGTCAAGGCGAATAAAGAAATCCGATTTTTGAAAAAATCGGATTTCTAAGAATTTCTGGTCAAGGCGAATAAAGAAATCCGATTTTTGAAAAAATCGGATTTCTAA
>JAOZSV010000378.1 GCA_029939505.1 Thiotrichaceae bacterium
GCGGCGAAACGATGTTTAAGAAATCCGATTTTTGAAACGGATTTCTAAGCGGCGATGTTTAAGCGGCGAAACGATGTTTAAGAAATCCGATTTTTGAAACGGATTTCTAAGCTCGAATAGAATAGCTTTGCGTAACATCACTTACTTATTATAAAAATAATTTTTAACAGCGATGAGGGTCAATTCAATTTCTTTAGCCACTTTCGTTTCACTACCCCATTTATCGACTTGAATATAAATTTTACCAGATAGGAGAGTCGTTGAAGCGAATACGGCATCGCCAATTTCCTTTTCCAAAGCGTGGTACTCTTTCAAGAGATTCTTTTGATCAATTAGGGCATGACCTTCTGTAATGAAACCATCTACTGGTATCATTTCATCTGCATTGACGACGATGATATCGCCCTGTTTTAAGGTATTAATCAGCGTTTCAATTTCAGCCCCCTCTTTTAGTAGCCAAACCACTTTTGGTTGTTTTTCATAATCTTGTAAAAGTTCTATTCTAAAATCGTCTTTTAGAGTTTGAACTTTGGAGACAAAGCTTTGAATTAAATAACATAACCAGTTGACTAGAGCAACTGCAAAATAATGTCTGGTCATAATAAGCCAGGGGAAGGTGATGGATTCAATCACCGCTATGTCAAATTGTTTTTTCAACAAGGATTGATAGCCCTTTTGTAAGAGAGGGATAGTGGTGTAAATGACACCAATGACGCTGACGTACATCAATGGCAAGTAAATTAAACCGCCTGCGATAGCTAAAACGAGCGAGACTTTTGCTACAGTCCAGTTTCGTTGTAGCTTGTTTTGGGAATCATCCAATGCTTGTTTCTGCAATTTGAGTGATGCGAGGCTTTTGACTTTAGAGGGTTTTTCATCATTTAAAGACGATTTGTTAAGCCTCTTTAAATCTTGGTGTAATTTTGCGCCAGCGTATGAGAGTACGCCGACAATAATAAATAAAGGTGACATAATGATGATCTCTTCAGTGTTAATGGTTTTTCTCGTTCCCACGCGCGTGGGAACGAGAAAAATTAGGTTGATGAACAAGACCTGACAGGTCTGAACATTGCTCGATGGAGAATTGGAAGAATGACGAATTAGGTTGATGAACAAGACCTGACAGGTTTCCAAAACCTGTCAGGTCTGAACATTGCTCTTTCCAACGCTTTTTCCTTGTTCAACTCCCCCCAGCCCGAATAACCCAAACATTATCTTTCTGTTGAGTTTGTGTGATAGGCACAGAAAGAAAACGTTGGATCACTTCTATATTAGTCAATGTATGGCGGCTAGGTGTGACGGTGGTAAATTCTCCTTCACCCGCTAACGCTAAAGGTATTAATAATTGGTCAGCCAAATGTTCGCTGACAGGAACCTCAGCGGCAAGATACTCTTTCGCCATTTTGATCGCACCATCTGCCACCGCCTCTGCTCGGACACCGCGTTGAGCAAAGCCTGTGAAAATTTCAGTAATATGCTCACTTTGTATTTCCAGCAATAATACATTGCCAGGCCCTTGATCAGAAGGGAGTGGACAATAGTGTAAACATTCTTTTGACCATTTCAATTTCTTAGCCACTCGTTGTAATTCCCGTTGTGCCACATGTTCTGGAATACCGGTTATCAATGCTTTGGCTTGATGTGCGATAATGTGGCCTCGTTCCATGAGACGAATCCCTTTAAAATGTGGAGCCGGTATGATATGTACCTTCAATTGTCCACCACCTGCGGGATAAAAACCATAACGTTCAAGCGTTACTGTCACTTGTGCGCCCATGCGATTTAGAATTGGCAAAAAAACGCGCGCTAAAAAATCAGACGGGGGGGCTAAAAGATTATGTGTTCCACCCTTTAAAATGAGATGAGATTCTCCCGTTGCGAACAACAGCGGATACAAAATAGTTTGCAATACCAACGTTGTACTGCCCGCTGTGCCTACCGAAAAAAAGTAATGCCCTGACTGTACTTCATAAGGTATAAAACTCAATTCCATAGAACCAATTTCATCTCCTTCAATATAAGCCCCTGAAATGTCACGGGCCGCACGAGTGGCAGTGAGATGTTGACGTTGTAATCCAGGCTTTTTGCGATTAGCCCGAATCTGAGTAATGCGAAATGGTTTACCGGTGCAAATAGACAAGGAAAGTGCAGTCCGTAATACCTGCCCCCCACCTTCCCCCATTGCACCGTCAATTTCTATATAATGATGTGGTGATGTTTGCATGTCTGATGTTTGTTCTGTACAAGATATAAGTAGGTACGCATAAATATTTTAACATTTTCTGTAGGGTGGGCAGCGTGTTTTTGCTGCCCACCAACCTTCTACTGAAATGTCCTCATAACTCCTCCAAATTGAGATAATACAGAAGTTCTTCTTGAGAAAGAAAGTCAGTTGAAATATCTGAAAGAGCAGACATTTGAAGTTCGTGATCAGTGGCTTCTATGTCAATGTCTTCAAAAATGACATTGACTAGAAAACGTGCTTTTTTTGATTTCGCAAATTCTTTGGGACAATATAAATTGCCCTCTGGTAACAGTTGACTTTCAAAAGTAGTTAAACTCATAAAAAGTGCCTTTTTTTAATATCAAGATCAAGGTATGCGAATGTGATTTACATAAACAGTTTTAAAATAAAATAGCTTTGTACAGGACATTTTTTTATAATTAATTGATTTAATTCACTTTTCATGGTTAGAATCCGAATTTAAGAATTTAAGAATTAACAGAATTGAAAACATCATAAGTCATGTAGGTCGGGTTAGCTTTTTTTGCGTCGCAAAGTAACCCGACATTTTCCTAAAAATTCAATTCGAGGCGAAAGTATGGTAGGTCGGGTTAGCTTATCAAGCGTAGCGTGATAACGTAACCCGACATTTACCTAATAAATCGCCCTGCCCTGTGTCGGGTTACGGCGCCATCTAACCCGACCTACTTAGCTTTGTTAATGAGTATGGTAGGTCGGGTTAGCTTATCAAGCGTAGCGTGATAACGTAACCCGACAT
>JAOZSV010000379.1 GCA_029939505.1 Thiotrichaceae bacterium
AAATCCGATTTTTTCAAAAATCGGATTTCTAAGCTCGAATAGAATCGCTTTGCGTCACATCAGTTAATAAGAATATTTCAGCCTAAAGTTTTTTGAAGAAAAACTTTAGGCTGAAATGTTGTAGGGGCACACCTTTATGGTTGCCCTGAGTAATTACAATTCGCATTACTTCACTTGTTCCACGACAAACTCGACTAATTCATTCAAAATTCCCGCCACCGCTTCATTAGTTGCCTTCATTCCCCCCTGTGCATCAGTCGTTTGTGTCTCTTTTAACACTTTCAAAACTTTAGTGGCTACTACCTGACGCGCCGCCATATCTAATAATTGTACCCGTAATACGAGATGCACTTGACTGGGTTCACTTAAAAAATCTTGGTATAAACGGACGATTTCAGTATCTAAGCGTAATTCACCCGCAACGGGCGTAGTCGCCGCTGAGAGTACAGCCGCAAAATGCCCGGTTGCTTCAAGGCGCAGCACTAATAGTGGCATAAGCATTTGTGCTGGCGTACCTACCCATTGGGTTTGACTATAATATTCAAGGACATTTTGATGGCGCATATACAACTGTGCAGACGTGTCAAATCCTGATGCGGCTTTGGGTATAGACACCAGTAGCGTTTTACCTTCCGGATTAGCTGCTGGTATTGATGGCAAGGGTATATCTAATAAATAGGTCCGTTTTGGCGTGTCCGCAGCAGAAATGACATTGCTACTACAGCCCGTCAAAAAAAATAGGAACAATAAATATAAATATAATAAGTTGTTTTTAAAGACTTTTTTCATCATAATCATCTTATTCACTTTCACCTGGTCCTGAGGGGACTTTAGATTTACCAAACAAAAGCATATTTGGTTTCTGTTCTAATTCTTGGGTAAAACTACGCAAATTATTTAATAAAATCCGCAATTCACGCAACGAGTTAGTGACTTCAGGTAACGCTTGGCGGGTAAAATAGTCTATATCTTGGCGACTGTCTTTGACGGCAATCGTAAACTGTTCTGCGCTTTGAGCAATCACTGCCGTTGTATTGTCAACATTACTGACTACATCATTAATCGAATCAGCCGTTTTAGTGAAAGCATTGGAAGTTTCTTCAAAGGAGCCGACAATATCATTAACCGAATCAGCTGTTCTGGTGATCGAATTAGCTGTTTTGGTGAAAGCATTGCTGGTTTCTTCAACCGAGCCAGCAACATCGTTAATTGAATCAGCCGTTTTGGTAAAAGTGTTGGAAGTACTTTCAATCGCCCCTGCTATTTGAGTAAAGGCATTAGAAGTGTCTTCAACCGCTACGAGATTCTTTTCTATTTGACTAAGAAGACTCGTTACCTTTTCAGTCATTTTACTCATATTGTCAGTCGATTCAACCAAATTTGACATGCCAGCATCAAAGTTATCAGTCTGTGCTGCTAAACTGTGACTGACTTTTTCAAAATTTTGCAAGATGTTCGTTATGGCAACATGATTTTCGTCAGACAAAAAAATATTCATTGCATTCGCAAGCGCACTGATATTAGCCAGTAACTGGTTAGTCATCTCAGGGCTGAGATAGCTCAAAAAAGCATTGATTGTCACTGACACATTATTAATGTTCTCCAATAAATCGAAAACCGCTGTGTCTAAACGTACTAATAGTGAAGGTTTCGTTTTAATTTCTGGAAAAAGCTGCCTGTTTTCGCGGGTAAGCGGTGGTGCATCAATGCTACCGCCTGTTAATTCAAGATGTGCCAGCCCTGTCAAACCTTGGACAGATAAAACAACAGAGGTATCTTGTTTAAGCTGTACCCCTTCTTCTATATTCAATAATACCCGTACTTCGTGTGGACGATGGGGTATCAAGGCGACTTCACGTACATAACCCACTTCGACACCGCGATATTTAACAGGTGCTTTATGGTTTAATCCTGATACAGATTCTTGTATATAAACCTGATAGGTTTGATAATTCTTCTTTTCGATGCCAACGCTTAACCATAAGACTGAAGCGACTAAAGCGATGCTCGCACTAATCACAAAAAGCCCTATAATGGTATAATTAACTTTACTATCCATTATTCAATTATCCTACATTCGATGTTTAAGTTGATGTTCAAGTTTTTGATGCCATGATGGGATGACAATGTCTTTAGATTATTCAAATAACTGGTATCAAGGTTTTCGCTTTAAAAAACTAAAACTTTAAACCCAAGTTTTGAACCATTGCAATATTGTACGGTTTGTTTTAGGCAACTATTCTTACATTGATTATTTTAGTATAATATTATGATGTTGTAAAAGTTTTTTCGTTAATCGTTAATCTATTATTATTAATAAGATATAAATTAAATTCACTCAGGAATAGTAATATGGACATAACAGTTACTTTTGGCGGCGAATTGAAAGTCAACGCCCATTTTAATAATTTTACAGTTTGCACTGATCAAACTAAAAAGGCTGGGGGTGAGGAGAGTGCCCCTGAGCCGTTTGCTTATTTTTTAAGCAGTTTAGCCACTTGCGCGGGCTTTTTTATTTTGCGTTTTTGTCAAACGCGAAAGATTTCACCTTCAGGCATTCAGTTGCGCCAGTCTAATGATTGGAGTAAGCAACCTAAGCGGCTTGAAAGTATAAGTCTTGAAATTGAATTACCGCCTTCTTTCCCAGAGAAATATGCGCCTGCTTTGATTCGAGCGGCTAATGAGTGTGCTGTGAAAAAGGTTTTGATGGATCCGCCAGAAATTAAGGTGACGACGAAGGTTGTTTAGTTTTGCGTAGGTGATTATTGATAATTGCTCAGGTATAATCAATTTAGAAAATTGAACGACTCGTTTTTTCTTGTTAAACTGTTATGATAAAAACTTTAGCTTTATAAAGTCTTAACTGATGTTACGCATTATGTTTCCAAGTTGTTTAAGAAGCGGCGAAACGAGGTTTAAGAAATCCGATTTTTGAAAAAAATCGGATTTCTAAGCGGCGAAACGAGGTTTAAG
>JAOZSV010000184.1 GCA_029939505.1 Thiotrichaceae bacterium
AATGGAGTCCAAACCTTCAGATTTGGAAAAATGGAGTCCAACGCTTTAGCTTTGGAAATTTGGAGTCCAACGCTTTAGCTTTGGAAATTTGGAGTCCAGAACGAAATTTTCTCCAAAGCTGAAGCGTTGGACTCCAAAAATACCCAAAGCTGAAGCGTTGGACTCCAAATTTCCAAATCTGAAGGTTTGGACTCCAAATTCCCAAATCTGAAGGTTTGGACTCCATTTTTCCCAAAGCTAAAACGTTGGACTCCATTTTTCCCAAAGCTAAAGCGTTGGACTCCATTTTTCCAAATCTGAAGGTTTGGACTCCATTTTTCCCAAAGCTAAAGCGTTGGACTCCATTTTTCCAAAGCGTTGGACTTCAAATATCCAAAGCTAAAGCGTTGGACTCCAGAACGATCTTATAAACCTGTCCCTGCTGGAATTAATCGTCCTATGATGACATTTTCCTTGACACCACGTAATTCATCACATTTCTTATTCACCGCACTGTTTAGTAGCACTCGTGTCGTATCCATGAATGAAGCGGCGGAAATATAAGATTCTGTGGATAATGAGGCTTTAGTAATTCCTAATAAATTGGGTTGACAAGTTGCCTTTCTGCCCCCATTTTTTATAACTTTTTTATTTTCTTGTATTAATAGAGTACGTTTTACAATATTTTCAGATAAAAACAGTGTATCACCAGGATTTTCAATGGTAACGGTTTGCAACATTTGCCGGAGGATGATCTCAAGATGCTTGTCGTTAATTGATATGCCATGAAGTATATAGATTTCTTGCATTTCGTTGATAAAATCGTTCACAAATTCATTGAGACCTTTTAGGCTGAGAATATCGTGAGGATTTAGTTCGCCTTCTACAATCACATCGCAGAATTGTACCTGTTGACCATCAAATACTTTGAAATTTCGACATTTTTGAACACAAAATTCATCTTGTTGACCGTTTTTATCAGTGATAATAATGCGATACTTGATTTTAGTCTCTTTACCAAAATGAACTGTGCCAGCGCGAGGGGCTAAGATAGCCGATTTTTTCGGCAGACGTGCTTCAAATAAATCGGCAATACGGGGCAAACCGTGAATGATGTTATATGTATTAGATATTTTTTTTGACACGATATTGCCCATCTTCGCGCCTTCATCAACATTAATAATTGCATCAGGTTGTGAAAAATCGGTCGATTTATCAAATAATTTTTTAACAATCTCTTCGGCAGAAGGGCTACGTGCAATCAGTTTTTTACAAGATTCACCAATGGATTGAGCTGCTATCACCCCAATGGTTTCTCCAATATTGCTCAATTGAAGACGCGCTAAATCATATCCATAACACATTGCACATAAGCCATTTTGAGATTCGCAGGTTATTGGGGAACGTACTTTAACTTGCTTAATCTCATTATGAGGCAAAATACGTGCAATTTCTTTTTCATCAAGTAAGGTATTTTTATTAATAATCGGTTTTTTTTTGTCAAGTATAAAAATATCATCCGCAACGACACGTCCAAGTAAGCGTTCACTTAACGATATTATTGTTTTACCCTCTTTCATGAGGGCTTTCAACGTAATTCCTTGGTTTGTGCCACAATCCTGTTCTGTAATGATCACATCTTGAGCGACATCAACTAATCGTCGTGTCAGATATCCTGCACTGGCTCCCTTGAACATTGAATCCATGAGTTCTTTACGAGTACCGGATGTTGTCATAAAATACTGGTGTATATCTAAGCCTTCACGGAAATTAGCGGTAATTGGTGTTTTTATAATTGAGCCATTTGGCTTAATTATCAGTCCACGCATTCCTGCGAGGTGGCTAATTTCGGTGACATTTTGCACACCCGCTTCTATCATTAGAGATAATGTATTTTCCATCATATTTGTTTTGGGTGTTGTCGAATTCATAAGCGTTTTTGGCGTTCTTGCGGATGAGGATTTATGGGATTTTGATAATGTCTTTAATGTCGCATCAGTAATTTTATCCTTAGTTTTTGCCCAAATATTAAGAATGTTGTAGTCGCGTTGACTGTCGGTTATCAAGCCTTTGAGAGATTTTTTTTGGATTTGATTGATTTGAGTTTTGGCTTTATTAATGAGAGAACGCTTTTGTTTTGCGATAGGCATATCATCAAGGTTGAAGGAAATGCCGAGACGGGTAGCCAGCGTAAAACCAAAGTGCATGAGTTGATCTGCGAAAATAATGGTTTCTTTTAAGCTGTGACGAAGATAACAGATGTAAATTAGCTCAGAAAAGGTTTTCTTTGTTAAAGGACGATTGATTAAGTCAAAAGGCAAGTTTTTTGGCAGACATTGTGAAAGTATGGCGCGTCCAACCGTCGTTTTTACCCGCTTCTTTTCTGCATTTTCATTCAGCGATAACTGAATAGACGCTTGTAAATTGACGACACCGTTTTCATAAGCGCGTTCTACTTCGTTAATATCAGCGAAAATTTTTCCTTCGCCATCAGCCTTCGTGCGTTGAGAACTCATCACATATAAACCTAAAATCATTTCCAGTGAAGGCATAATGAGAGGTGTGCTATTAACAGGGGAAAGAAGATTATGCTTAGACATCATCAATACACGCGACTCAAGTTGCGCTTCTATTGTGAGAGGAATATGGACAATCATCTGTTCCCCGTCAAACTGTGCATTAAAGACTTTACCCACTAGAGGATGTAATTGGATAGCTTTGCCTTCTATAAGTATGGGTTCAAATGCTTGAATACCTAAACGAGATAAAGTCGGCATCAGATTAAGTAGCACAGGATGTTCCCGAACCACTTCTTCAAGAATTTTCCAAATTTCTGGTTTTCTCTCTTCAACTAACTTTCTAGCCGTCTTAATAGAAATGGCTAAACGTTTTTGCATCAGATGAAATAGAAATGGCTTAAAAAGTTCTACAGCCATTTCTTTGGGCAATCCACATTGATGCCATTTCAAGCGGGGTTCTACTACAATCACAGAACGTCCAGAATAATCGACCCGTTTGCCAAGTAGATTTTGGCGGAAACGTCCCTGTTTACCCTTAATCATGTCGGATAGCGAATGGAGCGATAACTTATTAATGCCTGTGAAAGATCGATGTCGTCTTCCATTATCAAGTAGCGCATCCACTGATTCTTGTAACATACGCAATTCATTGCGAATGATGACTTCCGGGACTTTTAATTTTAATAAACGTTTAGTACGATTATTGCGATTAATTACTCGTCGGTATAAATCATTTAAATCAGAACTGATAAAACGTCCGCTATCAAATGAGACGAGTGGACGTAAATCAGGTGGCAAAACAGGTAATACTTTTAAAACCATCCATTCAGGTTTGGTGTGTGAATGCAATAAGGCTTGAACCAATATCAAGCGTTTTCTCAATCTTTTTTTAAGGGTTTCGGAATGGGAAAGATTGATTTGATCATACAACGTGTTTTTTAAAGTCATTAAGTCAGTAGCGCGTAATAAGAGATCAATCGCTTCTGCCCCCATTCGTGCATCAAATTCATTTCCATAAGTTTCCAAGGCTTCAAAATAAGTTTTTTCTGATAACAATTCTCCTCGTTTTAAAACAGTAGAACCCGGATCAATAACGATGTAGGCATCAAAATAAATAATACGCTCTAAGTCACGCAGGGATAAGTCTAATAATAGTCCGATACGGGAGGGTAACGATTTAAAATACCAAAAATGTGCAATGGGTGCGGCTAGCTCAATATGTCCCATCCGTTCACGGCGTACTTTGGCTAGTGTCGCCTCAACACCGCATTTTTCGCAAACGATGCCTTGATGATTTAAAAGTTGGTATTTACCACATAAACATTCGTAATCTTTAATAGGACCAAAAGTTTTTGCACAGAATAATCCATTATTTTCAGGTTTTAAACTACGATAATTAATCGTATCTGATGTTTCGATTTCTCCATAAGACCATGAACGGATTTTTTCTGGAGAAGCGATTGATATGCAAATTCGATCAAAATCTTTTATATGACTAAGGTTACTAAAGAGTTCAAATAGATTTTCCATGATTTATTAGTAAGAAATGAATACAGTCCTTTTTGATATAATCAGAATATTTTCGAGGCGAAAGTTTTTTCTTTAAAAAACTTTCGCCTCGAATCTTGTTTGAATCAGAATTTTTGAATTTTCAGAATTAAAAATCAAATTCATTTCGAGACTAAAGTTTTAACGTGAACCTATCCCACTATTCAAAAATGCAGAACAATGAATAAAAATATTTGAGTTTTTGACAATCGGTTTAAGAAATCCGATTTTTTGAAAAAATCGGATTTCTAAGCCAAAAACGAATAGTGGGATAGGTTCGTGCAAAAATTTTAGTTTCGTTGAAAAAATAAAAAATATTGTTTCTATTTTAACCTATTTAGTACAATATATCAATTCATTTTATCTTTTTATTATTAATTAAATTAATATTTATTTTTATCATGAGGTTTAAGAAATCCGATTTTTGAAAAAAATCGGATTTCTAGGCTCGAAACAACGCACGATATTTAAGAAATCCGATTTTTGAAAAAAATCGGATTTCTAAAGCCTCGAAACCATTAACAATTAACAATTAACCATTAACCATTAATCATTAAAACATGTTTCACTGTGTGCTTTATCAACCTGAAATACCCCCTAATACTGGCAGTATTATTCGCCTGAGTGCTAATACAGGGGTGCAATTACATTTAATTCATCCACTCGGATTTGAATTAGATAATAAAAAACTTAAACGTGCAGGGCTTGATTATCACGAATGGGCGCGTGTTCGAGAACATGACTCTTTTTCGGCGTTTTTAAATACGGTGCAACCACTACGTTGCTTTGCCTGTTCAACGAAAGGAAAAACTTGTTATACTGAACCCCATTATCAAGTCAACGATGCGTTTTTATTTGGTCCAGAAACGCGGGGATTATCCCAGGAGTTACTTGACACATTTCCGCCTGAACAAGTGATACACATTCCTCAGCAGCCTAATATTCGTAGTTTAAACTTGTCTAATGCTGTAGCGGTGGTTATCTACGAGGCGTGGAGACAATTCAATTTTAGAAATTTTTATTAATGTCCTTACCTTGCATTTTTTTAATGGGACCGACTGCGTCGGGCAAAACAGATTTAGCCGTTTCCCTTGTCAAACATTTGCCTTGTGACATCATAAGCGTCGATTCGGCAATGGTGTATAAAGGTATGAACATTGGTACTGCTAAACCCAGCACTGAAATTTTAGCTCAAGCCCCACATCGCTTGATTGATATTCGTGATCCAAGTGAAACTTATTCTGTGGGGCAATTTTGCAATGATGCACACGCAGAAATCCAAAAAATACAGTCTGCTGATCGTATTCCATTATTAGTGGGCGGTACAATGCTCTATTTTCACAGTCTTCAACAAGGCTTATCAGAACTCCCACCTGCAAATTCGCAAATACGTCACCGTTTAAATGGTGAGGCAGCGCAAATTGGCTGGCTTGCAATGCACCAACGCCTTGCCGAAATTGATCCACAAGCTGCACAACGCATTCATCCTAATGATACACAGCGCATTCAACGGGCACTTGAAGTTTATGAAGTGTCAGGTTATACTATGACAGCATGGTATGCCAAATCTCCAACACAAGAATGGTCATTGCCAACGATTAAATTAATTGTCGCTCCTACTCAACGACCTATTTTACATGCTAGAATAGCAGGGCGTTTTCATGCAATGCTTGAGCAAGGCTTGATTGAAGAAGTCCGTGCTTTATTTGAACGAGGTGATCTGAATCCTGAATTGCCTTCCATGCGCTGCGTGGGCTATCGTCAAGTTTGGCAATATTTAGCTGGAGAGTTGGATTACGATAATCTGTCCGAAAGGGCGATTATTGCCACACGACAATTGGCTAAACGACAAATGACTTGGTTGCGTACTCAAACTGATGCACATTGGTTTGACGAGTCGCATATTGTACAAGAAGTATTAAAATACTTGAAAAACAGCCATAAACGATTTCAGGATTGCGCCATTGGCTGAATATAGTTTTTCAGATAAATAATGATCGAGGCGAAAGTTTTTCTTCAAAAAACTTTCGCCTGGATCACACACCAAACCTGTCAGGTTTTTAGAAGTGATTTATCTGAACCTCTATATAGAATAACGTGGAAGTGAATAATGACAATAAGGAGAACAGCTTTATGAACAAAGGGCAGTCACTACAAGACCCTTTTTTGAATGCATTACGCAAGGAACGTATGCCCGTTTCAATTTATTTAGTGAATGGCATCAAGCTACAAGGACATATTGATTCGTTTGACCAATTTGTGCTTGTACTCAAAAACACTGTCAACCAAATGGTATATAAACATGCCATTTCTACTATTGTGCCAGCGCGTCTCGTCAAAATTCCACACGAAGACAGCCCTGAACAAAAGAAAGATGGTTAATGTTTAACCATTTACCATTAATACAAAAATCATGTTTGAACGACCACGCACTGGTGAACGTGCTATCTTAATATCAATGGCGATAACTCGCTTAACAGATCAGCCTGACCTAGAGGAATTTGCCGAATTAGCACATTCTGCTGGTGCGATGATCGAGGCGACTGTGACGGGAACACGCGATTCTCCCGATCCCAGTACTTTTGTTGGACGGGGGAAACGAGAAGAAATTGAAGCATTGGTGCAGAAACATCAAGCTGAAGTGGTATTATTTAACCATGCGTTAAGTCCAGGGCAAGAGCGTAATCTTGAACGCGCCTTCCAATGTCGGGTGGTGGATCGCACGGGCGTGATTTTGGATATTTTTGCGCAGCGTGCTCGCTCTTTTGAAGGAAAGCTACAAGTCGAATTGGCACAACTCAAGCATTTGAGTACGCGCCTCGTGCGGGGATGGACTCACTTGGAGCGGCAAAAAGGCGGTATTGGTTTACGTGGTCCAGGTGAAACCCAGTTAGAAACAGATCGCCGATTACTTGCAGAACGTATTAAGTTTATTAATAAGCGTTTGGATAAGGTGAGAAAACAACGCAATTTAAGTCGAAAAGCGCGAAGCCGCGCACAATTGCCTGTTGTCTCACTGGTTGGTTATACTAATGCTGGGAAGTCAACCTTATTTAATCGTCTGACCCATGCCAACGTTTTTGCCGCTGATCAACTGTTTGCAACCCTAGATGCCACATTGCGCCGCGTGACTTTACCTGATAAAACGACGCTGATTTTGGCAGACACTGTTGGTTTTATACAACAATTGCCACATGACCTGGTCGTTGCTTTTCGGGCGACTTTAGATGAAATACGTTTGGCAACTTTATTACTACATATTGTTGATGCCAGCGATACTGAACGGCAATTGCGCGTTGAACAAGTTAATCAAGTTTTAACCGACATCAATGCGACCAATGTTCCACAAATTATTATTTATAATAAGATTGATTGTTTAAAAAACTGCCCTGCTCGTTATGAACGCGATGAGAAAGGGCGAATATTCAAAATTTGGCTATCAGCAAAAAGCGGTGCAGGAATTGATTTACTTTATAATGCTTTAGTTGAACGACTGGGGCAGGAAAAGGGTGAATTTCGGGTGCGGGTGCCAGTAGAGGCAGGAGATTTACGCGCACACCTATTTGCACAAGTGACTGTTTTACATGAAGAATACGCAGATAATGGTGATAGTCTGATTGATATACGAATATCAGCAGAGCATTTGAATCAATTAACTCAAACTGATCCGAGACTACTCGTTGAGGATTAACAATTAACAAGGAGCAGATAGACATGGCTTGGAATGAACCAGGTGGTAGTGGGGATAATAATCCCTGGGACCGCAAAAAACCAGAACAAGGCCCCCCTGATATAGATGAAATTGTCCAGAAAATGGGGAATAAATTGGGAGAAATGTTTGGCGGCGGCGGTAACAACGAAAAACGCAACAGTCAAGGTAGCGACGATAATGATGGTGGTGAAGGTATTGGTTGGTCCGCAATCGGCTTTATTGCTGTTCTTCTTTTAGCAATATGGTTCGCTTTCGGGTTTTATATTGTACAACCCGCAGAACTGGCTGTCATCACACGCTTTGGACATTACAAAGAAACTACAACACAAGGTTTAAACTGGCATTTGCCCTATCCTATTGAACAAGCGCAAAAGGTCAATGTTGAACATGTGCGATCCCTCACTCACCGCGCCTTGATGTTGACTAAAGATGAAAACATCGTTGTCATTGAATTAGAGGTGCAATATCGGGTTAAAGATGCCAAAAATTACCTATTCAAAGTGCTAGACCCAGACAAGACCTTACATCAAGCGACAGAAAGTGCCTTACGTGAAGTCGTTGGTACTAGCAATATGGATGGTGTTTTAACCAGTGAACGGGGTCGTGTCGCTTTAGAGACCAAAGTTTTGATGCAAGACATTGTGGATCGCTATCAAACCGGCTTGGTAGTCACCAGTGTGAATATGCAAAACGCGCAACCGCCAGATGCGGTACAAGCCGCCTTTGCTGATGTCATTAAGGCGCGTGAAGATAAAGAGCGGAGTAAAAACAAAGCGGATGCTTATTCCAATGAAATTGTGGAAAGGGCAAAGGGTATGGCAGGTAAGCTGCGACAAGAAGCTAAGGGTTATAAAGCCCAAGTCACTGCACGATCAGAAGGTGAAACGAAACGCTTTTTAAGTGTTTTAAAGGAATATGAAAAAGCACCGGCGATTACGCGCCAACGCTTATATTTGGAAAGTATTGAAACGGTACTCTCTAATACAAGCAAAGTTATGGTTGACCTCCAAGGCGGCAATAATCTGATGGTGTTACCACTGGATCGGCTATTGGGTAAAATGGCGACAACGACGAGTGAAACGAGGATACCTCATCAATCACAATCCGATTTATCTGCTTCACGTTTGAGAACAACAGAAAGAGGCGATGATTTACGCAACAGGGGAGGACGCTAACAATGGCTGCTAATAAAATGATTGTTTTATCAATCACCATGATTCTCTTTTTCGCCGGCTTAATGTGTCTTTTCACGGTTAAGGAAACGGAACTGGCTTTGATGTTGCGTTTCGGGAAAGTCGTTAGTGGTGAATTTGAACCGGGATTGCACTTTAAGCTCCCAGTTTATCATACGATCCGTAAATTCGATAAGCGTATTCAAACGCTTGACGCGCAAGCGGAACAATTTTTGACCAGTGAAAAGAAGAACTTGATTGTTGATTCTTTCATTAAATGGAAAATTGTTGATGTGATTAACTATTACATCGCTGTGGGAGGTAGTTCGCAAATTGCCAACAATCGTTTGACTGTCACTATTGCTGATGGACTACGTAGCGAATTTGGTAAACGCACTATTAAAGAAGTGGTGTCTGGTGATCGTGCAGAAATCATGGATATCATCACTGAAGAAGCGAATAAACGCGCTAAACAGTTTGGTATTGAAATTATTGATGTGCGTATCAAACGAATTGAATTACCCACAGAAGTGAGTAGTTCCGTATATCGACGGATGGAAGCAGAACGTGAACGGGATGCTAAACAATTACGCTCTCAAGGTGAAGCAGAAGCCGTGCGTATTCGTGCTAACGCTGATCGTGAAAGTGTTGTATTAGTTTCTTCCGCAGAGCGGGATGCGGAACTCATTCGTGGTGAAGGGGATGCGACTGCGGCTGATACTTATGCTAAAGCGTATAACCAAAATCCTGAATTTTATGCTTTATATCGCAGCCTCAATGCCTATAAAAAAACCTTTAGTGATCGTGATGATATTCTGATCATTCAACCTAACTCTGATTTCTTTAAGTATTTCAATAACTTGAACCCTGTCCCACAAAAATATCCCTCTACTTTTTAAAGTGGGGAGAGAAGTTCTGAAGAAAAAGGGGAGGAAAGGAGAAGTTCCCAGTTCAAACGGGTGAGAAAACTCATGAAAGAGGAAACCCCTGACTCAAAAGTTTTGAACCGGGGAAACCCCGAAAGTTTTGTAACTACTCAGTCTTGAAATAAATTTCCAGGCTAGCTAAATTCTTTTCGAGGTTTAAGTTTTTTGAAGAAAAACTTAAACACTGATGTTACGCAAGGTGCTTCCAAATTCCACCGATTTCATCGGTGGCTATTCACATTTCACC
>JAOZSV010000185.1 GCA_029939505.1 Thiotrichaceae bacterium
CAGGATTATTAACTTTTTTCTTTGGAAGTTCACTTGAAACAAGTGACTTTATAGCTGATTGCATAGAGAACTGGTGGAAAGAAAATTTAGCAGAAAATATGGGCGTCAAAGAACTTGTCATCAATTTAGACCATGGTCCAAACAGCTCAGGAAAACGAACCCAATTTATAAAAAGAATGTTCGAGGATAAAGTTTTTTTTGCAAAAAAAAACTTTATCCTCGAACCGAATTTTCAGATAGGTACAAATTGAAGGTTCGCTTGGTTTACTATCCCCCTTATCACAGTAAATTCTATTGAAAGATGCTGGGGAAGACTGGAAGAACACTGGAATGGAGAAATTCTGAGGTGTATAAAGCCATAGAGTGGGCTAAAACAATGACTTGGAAAGGGATAAAACCCATTGTTCATTATTGTCAAAAGATTTATGAAAATGGGATAAAACTTACTGAAAAGGAAATGGAACCATAAGAGAATAGTTCGATCTCTCTTGTTACCCAAATGGGATATTACTATTGAGCCTTTAATTGGGTCAGTTTATTTTTTAAAGGTTCCTTAACAATTGGATAAAAATGAAAAATCCACTATTTAGTCAATTATTCCATAACACTTATGGGCTAGAAGACTTTGCAACTGAAATATTAGCAGGCGTATTGCGCTCAGAGCAGGGATTATTAGATAATTTTGTCAACAAAATCTTAGGCATTAAAGGGCGTGATTTTGTACTAGAAACTCAACGTTTTTATGATGACTTAACCATAGATTTGGTTTTTTTCAATAATAAAAACTTATGTTTTCTAATCAATTCTGTTCAAACTGTTATAGAAACCTCTCATTTTGAAAAAGGCCAAGCCCTATTAAAAACTGAACAGCAAGAATACCCAAATGTCTATTTGAGATACTGTTCCAAATACTATGACACACAAATCATAAAGGATATTGATTTTGCACAATTCCGCTTTGCAGACATCTGCACGTTTTTAGAATCCTATCCAAAAAATCCATTAGTCAGTGCATTCCTAGACTTTCTTGAGGATAACAATATGAAAGGGATAACGGAATTAAATACTGATGACTTAAATGCCATCTCCACATTAAATGACACCATCAAAAAAATGGATGAGTGTTTAGATTCCGTTGCCACTGAATTTACCACGCTATTTGGTTATCCCAATCAGGGCGCACCAAAAAGAACAGCAGAACGTCTTAAACTACTCCTTGAACTCAACTCCTATCGCATGATGAAACACGACATTCTGCCAGGAGAAGGGGGATGGTCTGAAATAACTGCTTGTTTTGACTATGAAAAATTAACAAACACCTCAACAAACATAGCCGTCTGGCACTGGTGCGACAGAGCGCACAACCAATACACGCTCTTAAAAAACGCTTTTAGGCAAAATAAACACCTTTTTTCGGTTCATTCTGGTTTTATATTTGAAGAAAGAGCTAGTGGCCTGAAAATCGTCATTCAAAAACCGCTCACAGAATTTGACAATGAAGTAAATCAACTACAAGCAATCCATGATTGGTTTATTAAAACGCTGAAGATTTTCAAGCAATTTACTGATAAAACCCCTGAACTTAATTGGGATATTCCTCAAAGCTAAAGCGTTGAACTTTTGATTTTAGAAATCCGATTTTTGAAAAAAATCGGATTTCTTGAACCTTGTTTGATTTCAAAATAAAGCGTTGAACTCCAATAAACGCTCAAAGCTAAAGCGTTGAGACTCCAATAAACGATCAAAGCTAAAGCGTTGAGACTCCAATAAACTCTTTTACGATTTTAGAAATCCGATTTTTTTCAAAAATCGGATTTCTTGAATCTTGTTTGATTTAAAAATAAAGCGTTGAAACTCCAATAAACGCTCAAAGCTAAAGCGTTGAGACTCCAATAAACGCTCAAAGCTAAAGCGTTGAGACTCCAATAAACGCTTAATAAGCCAAAAAATTCTGGATAATTATTCTAAATAATAATTAAATAATTAAATAACAATCACCATAAATTTTTGAACAGAATTTAACGGATTAAAGGATTTATAGGATTAATTTCGCTGAAATTTTATTTAAATCATTGATTTTATTATTAATTTAATAAAAATAGCTCAATCCTTTAATCCGTTAAATTCTGTTCAAAAATAATTGTCTATTCAAATATAAAGATTAAAATAGACAGAAAAGTGACAATCATTTAAAATTTGAACACAACTATTATTTTGTTATTATTTTTGTTTTGACTAAAAACTGATTTTCATAACTGAGGAGAATTTCAATTTGAAATCCACATTCGCCAGCGTTTTTAATATCTTCATAAAAGGGGGTTTGCATGAATGAAAAAGTCACGCTTCCAAACTCGAAAAAATTTTTTGGTATCAGATTCGAGTCTATTGGTGGCTTAGGGGCGCACGCGGCTGGGAAAATTTTAGCCACCACTGCCGTGCTACGCATGGGGCTTAATGGCGCACACTTTTCCTCCTATGGTTCAGAAAAGAAAGGCTCAGTCGTGCGTTCATTTATCCGTCTCGCACCAGCCGAAAAACTCATTAGATCAAGTGCGCCTATTGAGTCGCCAGACGTGATTGTCGTTTTTCACAGCGCGTTACTCAAAAACCCAGCAACGATAGCAGGCATGAAGGCTGGCGGGGTACTGATATACAATGGTTCTGAAAGTGACGAAATTCCTGAGATTTTTTCACAGCTGCCAAGCACAACAAAAATTATTCGAGTTGATGCACAACGCATTGCTGTCGAAGAAAAATCAAGACCAAATGCTGTCCTACTCGGCACGCTAACCGCCACTGTACCTTTTATTGATTTCTCCATTCTCCTTGAAAGCTTTTCCGAAGAATTTAGCCAACGTCATCCAGAAGCAGTCGCTTCCAATGAAAAAGCATTTCGACGGGGCGCAAAAGAAATTGACAGGCTTTCCAACATAGGAAAGGGTACTGATGATCTGCCTATTATGCGTGCAGATCCAGTTTGGGGTTATGAAAACGCCCCCATTGGTGGAGTTTTACCCTTACCAGGTAACACGGTACATAACGACCTAACCGTTTCGCGCATGGGATGGCTGCCCCTCTTTCATAAAGACAAATGTATCCATTGCGGTATGTGTGACATGGTCTGCCCCGACTTCTGTCTCGTTTGGAAAGCGGCTGATAATAATGAAGTTCACCTACAAGGCGTTGATTACCGGTATTGTAAAGGCTGTCTTCGCTGTGTAGAAACCTGCCCAACTGGCGCATTGACGCGAGAGATTGAAACACCAGGAATGGCAGATAAACACCGTGTTAAACTTTTCCCCGAGCTAGAAGGAGGTGCATAAAATGAGTGATGTTGAAATGAAAAAAGGAGCCGAGGAAAAAAACAAGCAACGTTCTGACTTCCTGACTGGCAATGACGCAGCTGCACTCGCTATACGAGATGTCAATTACGATGTGATGGGATATTACCCCATTACACCCTCGACAGAACTGCCAGAAGCCCTCTCCATGATGCAAGCCAACGGAGATCATGAAATCTCAATGGTACCCGGAGATGGTGAACATGGTGCTGCGGGTATTTGCTACGGTGCTTCACTTGGCGGCGGACGTGTCATCAACGCAACTTCGGCTAATGGTTTACTCTACTCAATAGAGCAACTTCCAGTGCAATCAGGCACCCGTTCACCAATGGTGCTTAACCTCGTCGCCCGTACAGTATCAGGTCCTCTAAACATCCGTTGCGATCACTCCGATCTGTATTTTACCTTAAATACAGGATGGCTGATTTTACTCGCAAGAGACCCACAAGCGGTTTATGATCTGAACATCGCAGCAGTCAAAATAAGTGAACATCCAGATGTACGATTACCTATCATTGTTTGTTTTGACGGCTTTTTTACCAGTCACCAAAAGCGTCTGATTCACGTTTTTGAAAATGGCGACACGATCAAAACATTTGTAGGCAAACCAAACACACCGATAACCGCCTTGGATCCAAAAAATCCAGCCACTTTCGGAGCCTATATGAATGATCCCGACATGATTAACAACAAAAAGCAGCATTCCCTCGCAATGGAAGCTGCACGTCGGGTCATTCCAGAAGTGCTACACGAATTAGAAGAACTGACAGGGCGGAGCTATCCCATATTGGATGCTTATCACATGGAAGATGCAGAATATGCTGTCATTCTCCTCAATTCAGCCGCAGAGACGGCAAAAGAAGTCGCTGACCAACTGCGCGAAAAAGGCCAAAAAGTCGGCGTACTCTCTCCCAACGTCATCAGACCCTTTCCTGCTGACGAATTTAGAAAAGCCCTCAAAAACGTCAAAGCCATTGTTGTTGGTGACAGAGGAGACTCTTACGGTGCCGACGGTGGCAACATGTCACTTGAAATACGGGCGGCATTACAACGAGACCCTGACAACAAAACGGTTGTATTAAGTCGCATTTACGGCTTGGGCGGTAGAGACTTCTATGATGATGATGCAGAAGCCTTCTTTGAACTTGCACAAAACAGCAGTAATGCCATCGCGTTTGACTATTACGGTACTTATAAAGGCGAACCAGATCGCAATCCGCCCAAAGGCATGCCCCCCATTAAAGCAGAAGAAGTGACACGGAGCATGGCAAAAGTCACTAAAAATGCAGAAACGGGAAAATTAGATGTCGAACTTGAACCCTTATGGGCAATGAGCGATGTGAAGAGTAGAATAGCTCCCGGTCATGGCGCTTGTCCTGGTTGCGGCATATTCCCAATGCTGCATCAAATGTATCGCGTTTTAGAAGGTGATCTTGTCATTCTATTTCACACAGGCTGCGGCATGGTGGTCACAACAGGTTATCCAAAAACAGCACATCGGATTACCTACATTCACAACCTTTTCCAAAACGGTGCCGCCACCCTTTCTGGCTTGGTTGAAATGTACTACGAAAGAGTTCGTCGTGGCGAATTGCCTGAATCATCCGACATCACATTCCTGATGTTCAGCGGAGACGGGGGCATGGATATTGGCATGGGCCCTGCTATTGGTGCCGCCAATCGCAACCATCGCATGATAATCATCGAATATGATAATCAGGGCTACATGAACACAGGTTCCCAACTGTCCTATTCCACGCCAATGGGACACAGAACAACCACAAGTGAAGTCGGCAGCGTTGGTTCTGGAAAGAACTTTCACCACAAAGACACCGCACAAATTTTTTCCGCCTGTCACCTGCCTTATGTCTTCACAGCCAGCGAAGGTTTTCCAGAAGACCTCATGCGTAAAGTCGCCAAGGCACAATGGTATGCAAAACGGGAAGGCTTAGTCTATGGCAAGATTATGTCATTTTGTCCACTGAATTGGGGAGTTCGGGATGATGCTGGCCAACCTGTGATGCAAGCCGCTATTGACTGCTGTTTCTTCCCCTTATATGAGGTTGAAAAAGGACATACAACAATCAGTTATGATCCTGATATTTTGGGTACACGTATTCCCGCAATAAACTGGTTCAAACAAATGGGTAAAACAAAACATTTGGCCAAGCCTAAGAATGCCGATATTATCAAGTCCTTTGAGACTGAAGTAGATAGACGGTGGAAACGCCTTAAAGCCATGCACGAACATGAGGAGCTTTAGAGAATATGCCAAAAATCATTGAAAAACGGGTATTAACGCCCATCACAAAACTGTTTCGTTTTGAGGCACCGATGATCGCATCTGCCGCAAAACCGGGACAATTTGTCATCGTTCGGGTGAGAGAAGGGGGCGAACGTATCCCGTTAACCATTGCCGATTTTGATGCCAAATCAGGTACAGTGACTATCGTGGTTCAAGAAGTCGGCGTGACAAGCAGACTCTTAGGTGCCCATGAAGTAGGGGATAATATCCTGGATGTACTTGGTCCACTTGGTGAACCTGCTCATATTCCCCCAGGCGGTCATGTCGTCGGTGTTGGAGGCGGATTCGGTTCAGCCGCGCTATGGTGTTTAATGCGCGAACTCAAAGAACGGGGTGATCGTACAACCGTCATTCTGGGCGCACGTCATGATCATTTACTGCTCCTCATTGACGAACTGCGTGAAGTCTGCGACAACCTAGAACTCTGTACTGATGACGGTTCTGTCGGATTAAAAGGATTCGTCACAGAACGGCTCCAACAGTTGATAGATGGCGATGGTCCCGGAAAGCCCGATCATGTGATAGCCATTGGCCCTATGCCCATGATGCGTGCCGTTGCCAATACCACTCGTGATACAGGTATTCCCACCCAAGTCTCCATGGATCCATTAATGATTGATGGCACGGGCATGTGCGGATGTTGTCGTGTGACAGTGGGTGACGAGGTCAAATTTGCTTGCGTTGACGGTCCCCTCTTTGATGCTTCTAAGGTCGATTTTGATGAAGCGGTCAAACGAAACAAGATATATGTCAAGGATGAAAAACGGGCTGCCGAGCGGCAGCAAAAAATGAAGGAGGAATCAGCCAATGCCAGCTAAACGAGAAAATAAAACGCCGATGCTTGAGCGTAATGCCACGCTTCGGGCAACAGACTTTGTTGAGGTGAACGAAGGTTACACGATAGCACATGCCGCTTTTGAAGCAGAGCGTTGTTTACGCTGTCAAGACCCGGTTTGTGTCGCCAGCTGTCCTGTCCATATTCCTATCCCTGAGTTTATCCATCAAATCGCAGCAGGTAATATGCAAGGTGCCGTTGACATTCTGCGTTCGGCTAATCCATTACCCGCCGTTTGTGGTCGCGTCTGTCCACAAGAAGATCAGTGTGAACAAACCTGTCACATGGGTAATCACTTTAAACCTGTCGGCATTGGTTATTTAGAAAGATTTGTTGCTGATTGGGAACGGGCTAACGTAAAGTCTAAGGGTGTCAAAAAACCCACTCGTCAACAGCGTATTGCCGTCATTGGTGCAGGACCAGCGGGATTAGTCTGCGCGGGCGATCTCGCACGTTTAGGTTATCCGGTGACCATTTATGAAGGGCTGCACGCGCCTGGCGGCGTTTTGCGCTATGGGATTCCTGAGTTCAGATTACCCAATGATATTCTCGACTGGGAAATTGATCTCTTAAAAGAGCTTGGTGTTGAAATTATCTGTAATGTCGTTGTTGGTAAAACGATCCAGCTTGATGATCTATTTGACAAAATGGGTTTCTCAGCCGTTTTCGTCGGTACGGGTGCCGGTTTGCCGAAATTCCTTGGAATACCAGGTGAAAACCTGAATGGCGTTTATTCCGCTAATGAATTTCTGACACGCATTAACCTGATGCAGTCTTACAACTTCCCAGAAGCAGACACGCCATTATATCTTGGTAAGCGAGTCGCCGTCATTGGTGCGGGTAATACAGCGATGGATGCCATACGTTCCGCTCTACGTTTGGGCGCAGAAGAAGGCATGAGTATCTATCGACGCAGCGAAAAAGAAATGACCGCGCGTGTGGAAGAATACCACCACGCCCTTGAAGAGGGTGTTAAATTCCATTGGTTGACGAATCCCGTTGAAATTGTTGGAGATGACAAAGGCTGGGTCACAGGCATAAAATGTCTGCATATGAAACTGGGAGAACCAGACGAATCTGGACGCTCAAGACCCATACCTATCGAAGGTTCGGAGTTTATCATACCGCTAGATAATGTGGTGCTTTCTCTTGGTAACTCGCCAAATCCCCTCCTAGTCAATAGTACCCCTGGACTAGATAAAGACAAACATGGATGTCTTGTTATGGATAAGGATAAACCTCAAACGTCCAGGAAATGGGTCTATGCAGGTGGCGATGCTGTCACTGGTGCCGCCACCGTGATCCTTGCGGCGGGTGCCGGTAAAGATGCCGCTGCGACAATCCATAAGGATTTATCAGCAGTCGCATAATCTCAATAGTTCGGCTATATTGGAGTCCAACGCTTCAGCTTTGGGCTTTTATGGAGTCCATTCGAGGCTAAAGTTTTTCTTCAAAAAACTTTAGCCTCGAATGCTTTAGCTTTGGGCTTTTTTTTTCCGTACTCTCGTTCCCAAACTCTGTTTGGGAACCAGAAAACGAGTTTTGTCGTGATATAACATAGTTGTGCCACATTTGGCGAAAGACGATAAAATTGCTCATAACAATAATTAAAAGTATCTTTGCATAAAAAAATTATAAAAGGAAATATAAATGAAAATAATATCAAAAAAGGCCATTTCAAGACGAGAGTATTGGATTGAAGAAATTAAAAACATAAGCGGAAATTTTGGAGATGAAGCTCAACGACTTGAAAAAGAACTTGAAAACGAAATAAAGAAATACGGTAGTTCAACATTGATTGACCATTTAAGACTTTGTGGAAATATTCCTGAAATGTATGGACATGATACAAGTGAAGAAAAACAATATTCAAAATATACTGATGCACTTTTAGCGTTTGCGTATAAAGAAATGGGATTGAAAAGTGCTGTATTAATTGAAAGAGGTGATGTTGCTGATGTAGATGTTTATGCAAAAAAATACAGTTTTGTTGCAGATGCAAAAGCATTTAGACTTAGCAGAACTGCAAAAAATCAAAAAGATTTTAAAGTTCAAGCGATGGATAACTGGAAACACGGCAAACCTTATGCAATGGTTGTTGCACCAATCTATCAATTACCAAGTCGTTCAAGTCAAATTTATCAACAAGCATCATCAAGAAATGTATGCGTTTTTTCATATTCTCATTTATCGCTTTTAGTGAATTATGCAATAGAAGAAAAAAAATCGAAATCAGAAGAATTATTACACAGAATATTTAAGATAATACCAGCTTTAAATCCTTCAAAAAATGCAAATGATTATTGGATTCGATTCGAGGTTCAAGTTTTTTCTGTAAAAAAAACTTGAACCTCGAATTGAGTTTTTTGAAGAAAAACTCAAACCTCGAATGCAATCAACAAGACCATATTGGACTTCTCAAAAGTATTAAATGAACTTTGGAAAATTGAAAAGATTGCTTCGATAGAAGCTAT
Source organism: Thiotrichaceae bacterium (assembly GCA_029939505.1). Classification (GTDB taxonomy): domain Bacteria; phylum Pseudomonadota; class Gammaproteobacteria; order Beggiatoales; family Beggiatoaceae; genus QNES01. Next base: position 8,956 of record JAOZSV010000185.1, read on the forward strand.
TAAAATTGCTAAAAATGAGGATTTGAAATTTTTGGCCTCTAAAAGAGAAAAGATTATGCGAATGAGCCACGAAGAAGCACTAAAAGAGTTAATAAAATTAAGTAAAATTGAAAGTAAAATAAAAATCATTGAAAATATTAATGACAATGGTTTGTTTGAAATAAAATAGTATGATCTCAGATTATATAAATAAAATAACAGTTGGAAATTGTGCGGAAGTTCTAAAAGATTTTGACGGAAACACGATTGATTTGACTGTTACATCGCCACCTTACGATAACCTCAGAACGTATAAAGGTTATGTTTTTCCATTTAAAAAAATTGCGAATGAATTATATCGTGTAACCAAAGAGGGGGGAATTGTTGTTTGGGTTGTAGCAGATGCAACAATAAAAGGAACTGAAACAGGCACAAGTTTTGAACAAGCATTATATTTTAAAGAGATTGGTTTTAATTTACACGATACAATGATTTTTAAAAAACAAAATCCAATACCACAGATATATAGAAAACGTTACAATAATGAATTTGAATATATGTTTGTTTTAAGTAAAGGAACAGTAAAAACACATAATCCAATTATGGTTGACACTTTGCATGGTGGGTTAAAATTAAATGGAACGACATATAAAAATTATTCAAAAGATGAACAAAAGAGAGAGAAATTAGCGAAACCTGTAAAAGATAAAAAGATAAAAGGAAATATCTGGGAATACGTTGTAGGAAAAAAAGCAGAAGACCAAGAAGCCAAAGGACATCCTGCACCTTTTCCAAGTGCATTAGTAAGAGACCATATTCTATCTTGGACAAATAAGAATGATATCGTTTTAGACCCGATGTGTGGTAGTGGCACAACTTGTAAAGTAGCGGTACAGCATAATCGAAATTATATAGGTATTGATGTGAGTGAAGAGTATTGTGAAATGGCGAGAAATAGAATTGAAATATATGAGAAGCAAGCGACACTTGAATTTGAATAGTGGCACAGATAGGCGTTGCACACGTCGTACTCTCGTTCCCAAACAGAGTTCGAGGCTAAAGTTTTTTCTTTAAAAAAACTTTAGCCTC
>JAOZSV010000186.1 GCA_029939505.1 Thiotrichaceae bacterium
AGCGGCGAAACGATGTTTAAGAAATCCGATTTTTTCAAAAAATCGGATTTCTAAGCGGCGAAACGATGTTTAAGAAATCCGATTTTTTCAAAAAATCGGATTTCTAAGTTTGAATAGAATCGCTTTGCGTAACATCAGTTAATAAAGAGTGATTATCCTTTATTATAATCCTTGTTGTTATAGTGCTTGTCGTTATAGTGCTTGTCGTTGCTGTTCTAATCTTTGTAATTATGGTTGTTAAAAAACTTGATAGTCGAGTAATACTCGATCATCAAGTTTTTTCGTTACCCAACAGACAGAAATGAGATAGGCGAAATAAATTTTAAAAACTTATTTAAAATCAAAGCGTTAAAAAACCGTTATGGAGTCCAACGCTTCAGCTTTGGCGACTTAATACCACGGCTCCAAAGTTAATGTTGGATACCAAAATACGCCCAAAGTTAATGTTGGATACCAAAATACGCCCTTTAGTTTTCCAACAGGTTGAATACCAGATTGGAGTCTGAGAAACGAGTGACAGGTCTCAAATTCTGAGAAACGACAGACCTGACAGGTTTCAAAAACCTGACAGGTCTAAGAACCAATAAGTTGGAGTTCAGGACGAACTCCAACCAACGCGCTAAAGAGGAACAGGCGTGAGAATCTCTGATTGAGATAATGTCGCACAGAAGATATTTGGTTTTTGTTCCCCTCCGAATGAACTGATTGACGGAGAAAATTGAACCAAAGTATCGGGTTCAGTACAGAAATAGATTGTCTCGTTATTCCTGCCGACCGCTAATGGATAATCATGACATCCCACCATCAACTGTTCCCCTTCAGCAAATAATATCATGAGGGCAAAACGCCCCTTCAATTTTTTCATCATCACCTGCATCGCTTCAACAGGTGAAAAAGGACAGAATTTCAAATAATTGTAAAACAGCAGCGAAAGCGTTTCCGCTGTATTGTTTTTGGAATTAAACCGATATCCTAAATTAATCAAATTCTCCCGTATTTCAAAGAGGTTGAAGACTTCGCCGAGGCACGCCACGGCAATATGCCCTATTGAATAGATGGGTATCGCACCGTTTAGGTGAGAACCAATTGAGATTGGGCGAAAAAAAGCAATACCCAAACCGCCGATGGGCTGCCAGTTGCTTAATAACGAAGACGCATCCAATGAGTGGTGATATTCAATAAACCCGTTCTGGAGAGTACATATTCCTAATTCGAGCTGAGCGTTCTCTTTTGCTAAGACATTCTGTAAGGCTTGAAAACTTTTCAATGTGTTTTCTGTTGGGTTCAAAAAGCCAAAAATGCTGTCATTCATACTTGTTTCCTCAAGAAAAAATTGATCTTGAGTATATATATTCGCTAAAACTTGGTCAAAAATTTCAAACAATTATTCGCATTTTAATGTCTTAAAACCCATTTTTTTGTTCACTTTTTTTTCTTTTAAGACAGGCATCCGCTTATGAAAACGTGGAAATCTGGTAATTTCAGGGGGTGGCGATTGGTGATTTGAAATCCGCTTGTCGTTGTGCAGTTTGTTATGTACATAAGTCAGCGTCGTATAAAACGGGTAAAGGAAATCCCTTTGAAAAGGTTTATTACAATTGTTGGAAGAGTAAAAACTTGATGAACGAGTATTAATTAACGAGGTAAAAAATATGCAGTATCCATTAAGCGAGAAAATCGGTGAACCCGCATTATTCGTAGGGCGGGAACGAGAATTGAAATATTTCGACAACTGGTTGGCGAATATTCCGAAAAGACTTTCCAAATCCAGAGTCATTATCGCCCGACGCAAAAGCGGCAAAACCGCCTTTGTACAACGGATTTTTAATCAGTTGTGGAGCGATAATGGCACGGTGATTCCCTTTTATTTTGAATTTGGTGAGATTAAAATCTGGTTTCCCAATTTGGCTATTAAGTACTATTGTGCTTTTGCTTCACAATTTATTTCTTTTTTAGAAAGAGATGGTAAATTGACTAATAACCTCTTATCTTTAGAAGAAATTAACGAATATGCTGTTAGTCATTCAATGACTCCTATGATCCGAGATGTGAAATTTCTGTTGCAAAGAGCAGCAGGCGGATACGATTTAATGTGGGATATAGCTTGTTCCGCACCTCATCGTTATGCCAATTTTTTTGAACGACGATTTTTGGTTATTTTAGACGAATTTCAATATATTAACCTCGTTTATCGAGATGAAAACTGTCAAGACAATCCAGATGAAAGCATACCTGGCAGTTATAACTCCTTATCAGAATCCAAACTGGCACCGATGCTCGTGACAGGCTCTTATGCTAATTGGTTGCTGGAAATTATGAGCCGCTATTTAAAAGGGGGGCGTTTAAAGCAAGTGCGCTTTTCGCCCTATTTAACTGAGGATGAAGGCTTGCAAGCGGTTTATCAATACGCCCTGTTTTATGAACAAGCGATTACAAACGAAACTGCTTTGCAAATCAACAAGTTATGTATGGCGGATCATTTTTTTATCTCCTGTGTCATACTCAGCGATTATGAGGAAAAGGATTTAACTACTTCCGAAGGGGTGGTTAATACCGTCAATTATGAAATTTCGTCTTACACGGCGGAAATGTTTTCAACTTGGGAGGAATATATTGAATACACGGTTGCTCAAGTGAATAATCGCAATGCCAAAAATATCTTGTTGTATTTGAGTAAACATCATGAACGCTACTTTACTCCCAAAAAATTGCAAGAAGAATTAAAGCTGGATTTAGAGGTGAATGAAATTCATCGGCAATTAAAAACGCTTAAAGAAGCGGATTTAATTCAGCGTGGCGTTTCTGATATTCAATTTAGGGGATTACAGGATGGTACGCTCAATTTAGTGCTACGCAATCGCTTTGAAGAAGAAATCAAGGATGCGGTACCCAATCTGAAGCGAGAATTTACGGCAGAAATTGCTCAATTAACCCGTAAAAACAAGCAATTACAGGGCAAGCTCAATCATTATGCGGGAAAATTTGCTGAACATATCTTAGCCGTTGCAATGCGGAATCGCAAACGATTTGCATTATCCTTGTTTTTTTCCAATGTCACTGATACAACACCGTTGAACCTGCAAAAAGTAAAAGAACGCGTTCACATTCAGCGTGAAGATGGCAAAAACCTGGAATTGGATATCGTGGCGGAATCTTCGGATGAACGAGTCGTTTTAGTGGAAGTCAAAAAAACGCAGACTCCAATCGGATCGCAGCTCATTACTGATTTTCAAGAGAAAGTGAAAATCTATCAGACTCAATTCCCTGACGTGAAATTTTTAGCGGCTTATTTATCATTAGGTGGTTTTACCAAATCCGCGCGTGATTTATGTGTCGCGCATGATATTGGAATGGCGGAAGAAATTTTGGAGTGGTGAGTGAATGATGAATGGTGAATGGTTTGAATCATTCACCATTCACCATTTATCTTAGGATTTTAGTCAAGAATCATTTCATCAATTAATCTGCATGATGAAATCACCATCATCTTCTATTTCTGCTGCCCAGTAAGCGTTTCCTGGAATAGTGTCTGTACAACTGTACGATTTTTCCGTACTAGAATCACTACCCGTATTAAACTCACAGGCGACTGACAATTTCCATCGTCCGTCACTCACTTTTTCACCACGGAGAATGAGCAGTTTCGCAGTCCCCTTTTCAGTAGTGGTAGTCAACGTTAAGTCTTTGTGAGCCGGATTCTGAGCATTCTGAGCGACGATTAAATTCACGCCTGTTGCCAGAAGTTTTACCCCTGCTGGGATAATCAGCCACGGTTTTTTCTTCAAATCGCTACACAAAAGTTCTTCACCACTCATAAAATTGAACCAATGTGTACTCTTGATTTCCGTATCCTGCCCCCCTCCTCCTAGTGGCCACCAAATGTGTTTTGTTTCCCCAAGGACTTTTTGACAAGATTCTAGTGTTGGGTATATGTAGTCATAACAACTGATGAACTTATTAATCTTGCCCATCGGCGGCTGCGCTATTGCTGGTAGGAGATGTGTATTATTTCCATCGTCGTTAAGGTACAGTGGATAATTCCCATCATAACCAGAAAAGCCATTTGGTTCAAAGTCCAGGCAACAACAACCCTTCAGCTTAACGTTATCTGCATCGGCACGAAACTTCATTGTGCCAGTAAATGCTAATGGCTGTTCAGGTAATGCTTGACCATTCTCATCTAATTCAACAAACTCTAGTTCAAGGACAGCATAGAGGTCTTGCTTTGCTGGTGGTGTATCCCCCCAAATCTGCACTGGCCGACTGTACGTCGCAATAACAGTTCCATCAAATGACCCGACATCAACTCCGCTGAATTCCCTACCGCGACTAGAACCAGGTGTTTGCTCTGGCCTGTTGATGACATCGAAGACGGCAGTCTCACCATTACCATCAACATCTATGATAGCTTCCATCTTAATCGACGTAATCTCTACCCCTGCTGTCAGTACCCACCGTTTTTTCCATGTATCGCACACTTCCAACGACCAGCCTGTACCATCATTAACAGCACCTCTATCCACGGAATTTCCGCCACCAGCGCATTTCGATGGTGCTGCCACCCACGTTTTTGGTTCTCCACCATTGATCGTAACAAGATACTGAGCCATTGACTCACCTGTCGTCTTGAAAGTGACCATTTCCTTTATCTTTATTGGATCGTCATCATTCTTAATAACGGTAACAGGACTAGCATCAAAAGGCGTAAACTGGATAGTTGAAGCAGAAAAATCATTCTCATCTCCAGGATCAAAATTTTCGTCATCCGCATACGCGGTGCTCCCAACAGTGAGCAGCGCAGTCATTAATACGCCAAACTTCTTATTCATATTCATAATAAAAACTCCTGCAATTAATAAGTAGCGATATGTCTATTAGTCCGGAAATAATTTTTTAGCTAATAAAAACAAATAGTTAAATTAACAAAACCCTTATTTTCGGAGAGTTATATTATACACGCAATTTTGATTATTTACCAATTTTTTGGGTATGATTTATAAAATTTTATTTAGATTCGCTATTAATTATCATGCAAACAGTAAGCCAATTCATAACTTTTTGTTTTTTAAGAAATTGATAATTTTAAGTCGCAAAAAAAATGCAAAATGCAAAAAAGAAAAACGCAAAAAAGGGGTGCAGTTTGCAAACGGTGGAGTTAGTTTTAAATTTTTAACTCTTAATTCGCATTAAAGGATTATGATTAAAAACTTTTCTTGAAATGAACAAGAGGCTTGGTTTAAAATATTATGATGAACCTTGAAAATGTCTTAGTTCAAGTTCACTCTGTTTCAATAAAAATTCAGCAACTGATTGTTTTAAAAGCAGTTTCTTTGAAAGTGCGGCGGGGTGAAATTATTACCTTAATTGGACCAAATGGTGCTGGTAAATCGACGCTAGTACGAGTAGTATTAGGATTATTAAAACCACAATCGGGATCAGTCTATCGACAATCGGGCATAAAAATCGGTTATATGCCTCAACGATTGACTATTGAGCCGACTCTACCATTAACAGTGTCTCGATTTTTGACGTTGGGTGGGGTGAAAAAAAGAAACGCGATTAAGCAAGTGCTTGAAGAAGTGGGGGCTTTGGCGTTATTAAAACGTCCTTTACAAAATATTTCAGGTGGTGAAATGCAGCGCGTTTTATTAGCACGCGCCCTATTGCGTGAACCTGATTTGTTGATACTGGATGAACCCATACAAGGCGTTGATGTTGTTGGACAGTATGAATTATATGAGTTAATTAGTCGCCTTCGCAAAGAACGGGGATGTGGTATTTTAATGGTTTCGCATGATTTACATATTGTCATGGCGGCAACGGATTATGTCATCTGTTTAAATAAAAAAGTGTGTTGCTCTGGACATCCTGAAATAGTGACTCAACATCCCGCTTATTTAGAATTGTTTGGCTCAAGGGCTGCGCGGGATTTGGCGATTTATCCTCATCGTCATGTCCAAAGCTAAAGCATTCGAGGTTTGAGTTTTTTAAAGAAAAACTCAATTCGAGGCTAAAGTTTTTTTTAAAGAAAAAACTTTAGCCTCGAATCGAGGTTCAAGTTTTTTTTACTGAAAAAACTTGAACCTCGATTCGAATGTACTCCATAGTTCAAAGCTAAAGCATTCGAGGTTTGAGTTTTTTGAAGAAAAACTCAAACCTCGAATGTACTCCAAAGAGTGTTTAAGAAATCCGATTTTTTCAAAAATCGGATTTCTAAGGCTAAAAACAGTTTTGCAAGAGCCTCCAAAGAGTGTTTTTTGAAGAAAAACTCAAACCTCGAAAACAATTCACCATTTCGAGGTTTTAGTTTTTTGAAGAAAAACTAAAACCTCGAAAACAATTCACAATTATATATGGATGCTTTTTTGTGGCGAGCCTTATTGGGCGGAATCGGTGTCGCATTGGTTACAGGACCTTTGGGCTGCTTTGTCGTGTGGCGGCGTATGGCTTATTTTGGTGATACGCTGGCGCATTCTGCATTATTAGGCATTGCATTGGGATTTTTATTCAATTTAAAATTGACAAATGATTTTGAATTGTCATTAAATACACTGTTAATGTTCACGACATTGGGAACTTGTATTGCGATAGCCGCCATTTTAGTCATTTTACAATCTCAAAAGCGTTTAGCGACGGATACTTTATTGGGAATTTTAGCGCATAGTGCGTTATCTTTAGGATTAATTGCCCTGGCTTTTTTACAAGGGCAAGGTTTGCGAATAGATTTATATGCGTATTTATTTGGCGATTTACTCGCAATAACCTATTCTGATCTCTATTGGATTTATGGGGGAGGTGGATTCATTTTATTGGGCTTATATTTTATTTGGCAGCCCTTGTTGTCTATGACAATCCATGAAGAGTTAGCAGAAGTCGAAGGCGTACCAGTGACTTGGGTGCGTTTATTATTTATGCTGATGGTTGCCATTGTTATTGCAGTTGCCATGAAAATTGTGGGCATTTTATTAATCACCTCAATGTTAATTATCCCACCTGCTATCGCTCGTAGTTTCGCTCGCACGCCAGAACAAATGGCCCTATTAGCCAGCATATTCGGTTGTATTGCAGTAGGCATGGGCTTATATCTCTCACTCTATTGGGATACACCAACTGGCCCTTCAATTGTCGTCGCGGCGAGTTTATTGTTTACATTAACTTTTTTATTACCCACTTTATAAAATGCGAATTTGATTTTTTTTGAAAATGGAGTAACAACGCTTTAGCTTTGTATAGGAGTACAACGCTTTAGCTTTGTCAATCAAAAAACGCCCAAAGCTGAAGCGTTGGATTCCTATTTTAACTCTTAATTCGCATTCCTAAGCATATAAAATCATGTCCTGGCTACAAATCATCTTAGAGACGGACGCTTCAATGGTTGAAACGATTTCTGAAGCTTTAGTCACCGCTGGTGCTATTTCCGTCACTTTGCAAGACGCTAAAGATCAACCCTTGTACGAGCCACCTTTAGACACAACACCGTTATGGAAAAAAACGCAAGTCATTGGTTTATTTGAAGAAAATACTAATTGTTCGCAATTAGAAACGCAATTACAAGCCATACTCGCGCCCTTGCCGCCATATCAAATACAGACATTAGAAGATCAAGAATGGAGTCGCGTTTGGATGGATGATTTTCATCCCAAGCGATTTGGAGAAAAAATTTGGATTTGCCCCAGTTGGCAAACGCCTCCCAATCCGCAAGCCGTCAATATTATCCTCGATCCAGGTTTAGCCTTTGGAACAGGTACGCATCCGACAACGGCTTTATGTTTAGAATGGTTAGATACGTTATCTGATTTATCAGATCAAATATTTATTGACTATGGCTGTGGTTCTGGTATATTAGCCATCACCGCCGCTCAACTGGGTGCCGCTCATGTTTGGGCTGTGGATAATGATCCGCAAGCCTTAGAAGCGACTCAAGAGAACGCTAAAAAGAATAAAGTCGAAAAACGGGTTAGCCCCATTTTACCTGAACAATTGCCAAATATAAGGGCAGATGGCATACTCGCTAATATATTGGCAAAGCCCTTAATCACATTAGTAGAAACTTTTGCGGATCATTTAAAGCCGAATGCACCATTAGTCTTATCAGGAATTTTAAAAGATCAAACTGATGAAGTGATCGCCGCTTATCAGCCTTATTTCACGCTCACAGAAATATTAGAAAAGCATGATTGGATGCGTATTGTGGCTCACCATTCACCATTAATTTAATAACTAACAATAATGCACACACAATGCCCTCATTGCCAAACTATTTTTAGTGTCACAGCAGCACACTTAAATATTGCACAAGGACATGTTCGTTGTAACCATTGTCGAAATATTTTTAATGCCAGTAATCATTTGCTAAAGCAAGTGCCTAATCAAACAACCGCCCCAAAGTCATTTCAGGTGGATGATAAGCCTAGTACAACATATCAAGAAGATGATGTGCCAGAATTGCTCCAAGAAGATATTTATGAACCCCCTCGTGGACGTTCTTGGAAATCATTCTTTTTTTTGAGCCTCATCGTGATACTGCTGGCAGGAACGTTGACAGTGCAAGTCATCTGGTTTTGGCAACCTGATCGTATTTTACAACATCCCCAAGTTCGCCCCTGGTTAGATCGATTTTGTTATACTTTCTTATGTACCCTGCCAATAACGCGGGATTTGGAAAGTTTTTACATGCAAAATAATATTGCACGAGTTCACCCTGAGATAGATAAAGCGATCCAATTTGAAGCCACATTTGTGAACAGCGCCTTTTTTCCTCAACCTTACCCAGAGTTACAGTTGACTTTTGAGGACTTCAATGGTAAACCACTGGCACAACGCCGTTTTAAGCCAGCGGAATATTTACCCCAACCGCTGAGAAAAAATCAACAAATGCGCCCAAATGCTTCCGTACATATCAAATTGGATTTGGCAGAGATGGATAAAGTGATCGAAGGCGATAATATTGCGGAAGGTTATCATTTTGAATTTTTTTAAACTAAAAATATGACGACAGAACTTACCCTCAGTTGCGAATTTTTTCCACCACACACAGAAAAAGGTGTGGTCAAATTGCGCGAAGTACGCAAACAATTGCAAGAAGCATTACAACCCGCCTATTTTTCGGTGACATTTGGTGCGGGCGGTTCAACGCAAGAAAAAACCTTTGAAACAGTCGTTGAAATTCAACAACATCTTGAAGCCGCGCCCCATTTATCTTGTATAGGCAGTACACGCGAAAATATTCTTAAACTCTTACAAGATTATCAAGCCCAGGGTATTCGCCGTATTGTCGCTTTGCGTGGCGATAAGCCATCAGGATGGGCAGGAAATTTAGGTGAATTTAGCTATGCGAATGAATTAGTGCGCTTTATTCGCGCTGAAACGGGATCACATTTTCATATTGAAGTCGCTGCTTACCCAGAATTTCACCCAGAAGCGCGTAGTGCGAAAGAAGATTTAGATTATTTCAAACAAAAAGTGGAAACGGGTGCTGATAGTGCTATCACGCAGTATTTTTATAATGCTGAAGCCTACTTTCGTTTTATAGAGAGTTGCACCGCGCGTGGCATTGATATTCCCATTATTCCTGGTATTATGCCCATCAGCAATTATGAACAATTAACACGGTTTTCTGATACTTGCGGCGCAGAAATTCCACGTTGGTTGCGCCAACGTCTTAAAGATTTAGCAGAAGATAAAGCGGCATTACAAGATTATGGCGTAGATGTGATGATTCAATTATGTGAACGTTTACTCGCTGGCGGTGCGCCAGGATTGCATTTTTACACACTCAATCAATCTAAACTGATACTCAAAATTGCGACAGGTTTAGGAATAATGGTGAATGATTAATGGTGAATGCTTTCGAGGTTTCCGTTTTTTGAAGCGGAAACCTCGAAATCAATTCTAAATTTCACCTCAATTCCACCGATTTCATCGGTGGCTATTCATGTTTAACCCCTTCGGGGT
>JAOZSV010000187.1 GCA_029939505.1 Thiotrichaceae bacterium
TTATAGGAGTCCAACGCTTCAGCTTTGGGCGTTTATAGGAGTCCAACGCTTCAGCGTTGAACTCCAAAAGAGGACTAAAAAACCATGTCTCACTTTAAAATCAACAAAAAAGCCCTCATGGGTGCTGCCCTATTAGCAACTGCGCCTATCGTCAAAGCTCAAGGGACAGGTGGTGGTTCAACAGAAGGCAGTAAAAGCCAACGCGGGATTAATCACCTGACATTGGAAGAAGCGCCCTTAGAAAATATTACCCTCTGCGTTCCAGTCAACGAAAGCAAAACGAAGAGCATCACAAAAGACTTTGAATTTTTCCCCAATAATAAAGTCGCTGTTGTTATAAACAACTGGGAAACCAGTTTTGTCAAAATGACATTTGTGGTTTCTCACATGACAGCAATGCCTTATGACAGAGTGTTGTTTTTGGCTTATAGCCAAGACCTCGTACCCTCTATACAAATACCAACACCCAAGTCCGAGAACAAATTGGAACTGAATTTAGACAATATCGAAATTGTTGGCATCTATGATGTGAATAGCTTTGGCATGAAAGCGCAACCAGAAACACGTATTGGGAGAGGTAATCCCGCGCCGCGTGTCAAATGGGAATTTGACATCAATTTAGACACAGCCATCATACCCACTATGGTGAGAGGCAGCAATGACAATGTCATTTACATGCAAGCCGCGTTAATAAAAAAGAGTGATTTTGAGGAAGGCAAATTTGACGGCATGATTCTTTCAGAAGTCGATACCATCCAATTTGTGCAAAAATGTCCAGATACGATGGTTGTGGAAGAAGGCAAACCGCCCGAAAAAATTCAGACGTTCTGCGCTGATAAAGAGGGAAATTTTGGTGTCTGTAATAGTAACGAAGGTGGAAAATAATTAACTGATGTGACGCAAAGCGCTTCCAAATTCCAGCGATTATTATTTTGGCTATTGAGTACAACGGATTTGAGAATAAAACGGATTTAAAAAAACGTGATCTAACGTTAAGGTAATGAATTGATGATGAGAAGAATGTTTTTTGAAAATCCTCGTCGATTGAATCCGTTTTATTCTAAAATCCGTTGTACTTACTGAACGAGCTTTAAAAAATCCGAAGTGGTTAAACTTGAATCGTTTTTTCTCTCGTTCTCTCGTTCCCAAGCTCCCGCTTTGGAACGATGAAATAAATCAATGACTTATAAAAAAATCCGGTACAAAGATAATGGTTATCAAATATTTTCGACAATGGATTCTGATTATTATTGTAGGGGTATTAGCCGGTTGTGCAAATCTTCCATTACAACCCATTTCCCCACAAGTCAGCTTGGCGGATTTTAGACTAGTCAATTTAGGGCTAATTGAACAAAATTATCTGCTCAAATTGCATCTAAAAAATCCCAACCCCTTTCCCCTGCCTATCAACAGCTTAAATTACCAATTACAAATCAACGATCAAATATTTGCCAAAGGAATGAGCAACAAAGCCGTTAGCATACCTGCCTCTGGTGAAGAATTTTTGGTGCTTCAAGTCGCCAGCAATTTGATGCGTACAATCGGGCAATTTAGTGATTTGAAAACGCTTATCAATCGGAATTTTAACTATCAACTCTCAGGCAATGTCAATGTGATTAGCGGATTCCAATTGCCCTTTGAATATCAAGGTGAAGTTCCCTTATTGTGGAAAGATTCTGAATTTTAACTGAGTACAACGGATTAACGGTATAAGCGGATTAAATTTCATGTTTGAGATTCCAAGTTCCACCTTCCAAGTTCCACCGATTTCATCGGTGGCTATTCACATTTCACCCCGTTGGGGTTAGTTTCAACCCCGAAGGGGGTTAAACATGAATAGCCACCGATGAAATCGGTGGAACTTAATCCCCTTAATCCTGTTCAAATTGAAAAAATGAATAAAACTCACATCACCGGCGTTATTCTTGCTGGTGGGCGTGCCACTCGTATGGGCGGGCGAGATAAAGGGCTAGTCAAACTCAATAGCAAATATATGATAGAACACGTTATTGCCGCCATACGCCCTCAAGTTGGACCACTCTTAATCAGCGCAAATCGCAATCTGGAACAATACGCACAACTCAGTGGTTGCCCTGTACTCGCTGATACTTTTGGGCATTATGATGGTCCTCTCGCCGGCATGGCGACTGCCCTTGCAAATGCACAAACCGATTATGTATTATTTGCACCCTGTGATTCACCCTTTATCACTTCACAATTAGCAGAACGTTTATATACTCGCTTAATTCAAAGCAATGCCGATGTGAGCGTGGCGGATGATGGTTCTCGCATACATCCGGTTTTCTCACTACTCAAACGCAGTTTGTTAACCGATTTAAGAACGTTTTTGAAAACGGATGAGCGTAGTATTCGACGTTTTCTAGCCCAACAGCCTTTATTAACAAAAGCCGATTTTTCTGATTTGGCTGATACTTTTCTTAATATTAACACCTTTGAAGAACGGGATAAAGCGTTGAACTCCAAAAACGCCCAAAGCGGTTACACTAAAAAAATCATTAAAAATCAATAACATGTCTATAAAAACTTTACTCACTATTAATTATATTATTATTAGCATTGGCATCCTTTTATTAGGATTACTCGGTGTTCTAATGAGTCAAGCCAATAAAAGCATTATCGAAACACAAGAACAACGTTATCACTCCTATTTGCTTGCTGATGAATTGCGACAAAGTTCTGATGATCTAACTAGAATGGCAAGAACTTATGTCGTAACAGGAAATGAACAATATGAAAAAATGTATTGGAATATCCTTGCAATACGCAATGGAGAAAAATCTCGTCCTCAAAATTATGAAAGAATTTATTGGGATTTAATCTTACACTATGGAGAGAAACCCCGTTCAGATGGTGAAGCAATTCCATTACAACAGTTAATGAAAGAAATGGGTTTTACTGAAAAAGAGTTTGCCAAACTACGTGAGGCGCAAAATAATTCAGATGGTTTGGTTAAAACAGAAACCATTGCGATGAATGCAATGAAAGGTTTATATGATGATGGTCATGGTGATTATGTGAAAAAAGGTGAACCTGATTTTGAAATGGCTCGGAGAATTATGCACGATCTGGCTTATCACGAATATAAAACCGCTATCATGCAGCCGATTGATGAATTCTTGCAATTATTAGATAAACGTACTAAAAGCCAAGTGGATTATCATGTTGATCAAGCCAATTCATTACTGTTTATCATGCAGCTGGTTTCTATTATTTTTATTATCATTACGATTACTTTAGGTGTTTTTGTAACGATTCGGATCCTGAAACAAGTTGGAGGAGAACCCAGTAAAATTGCACAAATTACTGATGAAGTGGCGAATGGCAAATTAAGTATTGAGTTAGTTGAACGTAAAACCCCAACGGGTATTTATGCGGCAGTACGCACTATGGCGAATGATTTTAAAACCGTTATTGAAGACATTGTCCAAGTTTCTCAAGGATTGGCAAAAGGTCATTTACGCTCAACACCGCAAGCAGAATACAAAGGAGATTTTCAACAGATTAAAACCTCTTTAAATACTGGCTTATCTAATTTAAGATTGGTGATTGAAGATATTGTCCAAGTATCACAAGGCTTGGCGGCGGGTAATTTGCAAGTCATGCCAAAAGCGGAATATCATGGTGATTTTAAACGAATAAAAAATGCGTTGGAAACCGCTCTCTCTGATTTAAGACGGGTTATTGAAGATATTGTCCAAGTGTCACAAGGATTGGCAGACGGCAAAGATGTTATCGCTAAAGCAGAATATAGAGGGGATTTTTTAAAAATTAAGAATACCTTAGAAGCCGCCGCCACTCAATTAGGAAAAGCGACTAAAGAAAATGCGATTAAAGATTGGATTAAATCCGGACAAGCTCAATTAAATCAACAGGTTAGTGGCGAACAAAACCTCATTGCTTTAGCGGAAAAAGTGATTACCTTTTTAACGACTTATTTAAAAGCGCAAGTTGGCGTTTTTTACTTAATTGAAGATCAAAAAACGGATGTTGAAAATGCCACGTTTCTAAAATTAGTAGCCAGTTACGCTTATACGCAACGAAAAGGAATGAATAATCAATTTCAAATGGGCGAAGGGCTTGTTGGGCAAGCCGCGATGGAGAAACAAAAAATTTTGGTGACTGATATTCCTGAAAATTATATTTATATCCAATCCGGTTTAGGAGAAGCGGTTCCAAAAAATATTGTGGTTTTTCCTTTTATGTATGAATCAAGCGTAAAGGGCGTAATTGAAATAGGGGCATTTGAGGAAATTTCTGCCATTCAATTGGATTGGTTAGAGCAAGTCATGCCTAATATTGCTATTGCGGTGAATACGGCAGAATCACGTATGCAAATGCAAGCACTTTTAAATGTGCCACATATTTAATACCAGAAAAACTCATTATAGGAGTCCAACGCTTCAGCTTTGGGCGGACTGACAAAGCTAAAGCGTTTTCGAGTTTTTAGTTTTTTTTCAAAAAACCTCGAAAGTTATTAAAGCCTCATTCCTATGGAATCCAACGCTTTAGCTTTGGAACCCAAAAAGTATTAAAACTTATGCTTTAGTAGATAGCGAGGAATAGTTTATGTCATACGGAAAATTTGAAAGAATAGAACAAGTCTCGGATAAATTTGGAATTAAAGTGAAAAGAACCTCTTTTATAGAGGTAATGGATATTAAAGTCGATGAGTTTTTCTTATTAAGAATGGGGCGGGCTTTATTAAAAGAGGTCAACTTCGTTAATGAAGACGCTATTCGGCAACATATCATTGCCCCGATACTGGACATCGTCTCAGATAATTATGAAACATTAGAAGTCTGGTCAAAAGTCACTTACACTGTAGATGAAACAATGGATTTGGATGGAAAACCAGACTATTTAATCGCACCGTATGCGGATAACGGTGGTATATCAATACCTCCAATTTGTGTAATGGAAGCGAAAGAAAAAGATTGGAAGAAGGGTTGGGCACAGGCTTTAGCTGAAATGTACGCCGCTTATACTCAAGGTGCAAATATTTGTTATGGTGTGGTCACTACAGGAGAATTTTGGCAATTTAGTCAATTGAAAGAGGGTAAAATATTTACTAGAGATCCTATCAAGCTATCTGCTATAGAGAATTTGCAAAAAGTGCTGAACACCTTAAATTGGTTGTTTGATAAAGCAAATCTTGGTGAATGATGAATATCGACAACTAGTCTGATTCAATTGGGGTTATTTTTAACCTGGGGTGGTGAAAACTCGTTTAAAAGTTGAGCACCATTCCATTACAATAAATATTAGATTAAAAAAACAATTACTTACGATCCTCTTGCAAAACTCGAAAAAGCGAGTTTAGATTTAGAAATCCGATTTTTTTCAAAAATCGCTTAAAACTCGTGCGTTTCGAGCTTAGAAATCCGATTTTTTTCAAAAATCGCTTAAACTTCGTGTGTTTCGAGCTTAGAAATCCGATTTTTTTCAAAAATCGGATTTCTTAAACTTCGTGTGTTCAGAGTTTTGCAAGAACCTCTTACATTTATTAATTTTTTTCATTCATCATTCGAGGTTTGAGTTTTTTGAAAAAAAACTCAAACCTCGAAACCATTCACCATTAGTTAATAAAGGTTAAAAAAATATGCAATTAAAAATTCGTACTAAACTACTACTCGCCTTTGGATTCGTTTTAACATTGAGCAGTATTGTCAACATTTACAGTTTATTTAAAATGAATGACTCAGCTCATTTAACCACTCAAATTTACAACCATCCTTTAACAGTGACTCGATCTGTACTTTTGGCGAATGTCAATATTATTAAGATGCATAGAGGTATGAAAGACATTATTTTTGTCAAAAAACCGGAAAAAGTGAATACCACCTATTCATTAGTGAATGCCTATGAACAAGAGGTTTATAAACAGCTTGATCTTGTGCAAGAAAGGATTTTAGGTGAAAAGGGAGCAGCACTCGCCCAAGAAACGATTCAAATTTTTAAAAACTCGTCTCCCATTCGCAAAGAAATTATATCCTTAATAAAATTAGGGAAAAAAGAGGAAGCTATTCGAGTCGCTAAAAAGAAAAGTGCGGTTCATCTTAAACTATTAGAAGAAAAAATGACTGCTCTAATAATTTATACGGCTGACAAAGCGAATGGAATGTATGAAAACGCTCAACATACACGTAATCATATCATTACAATGAATTTAATCATGTTGCTGATTGTGATTGCAGTCGGTATATTACTGAGCTTATTTATCTCAATCGGTATTTCTCGCTCTCTACTGATTCTTAATGAGATTGCTGACAAAATGGTTATTGGAAAAATAACAGAAACGGTTAGCGATAAACACACTATAAATAAGGTGACAGCCAGTAAAGATGAAATTGGAAATATTGGACGTGCATTCTATGCGGTTGCTATTTCCTTTAAGCAAGTCATTGATGATATTGTCGCCGTGTCACAAGGTTTAGCCAAAGCGGATTTACGAATCCAGCCTAAAGCAAATTATCAAGGCGATTTTACTCAAATACGAGAAGCTTTAGAAATGGCATTACCTGCCCAATGTAAAATTGTTGAAGATATTATTCAAGTGTCTAAAGGGCTATCTGAGGGTAATTTAGCCGTTAAACCTCAAGTTGAATATCAGGGCGATTTTATTCCGGTTAAAATCACATTGGAAAAAACACGATTAGATTTACAGCAAGTGATAACAGACATTGTACAAGTTTCTCAAGGTTTAGCTTTAGGGGAACAGCGTACAATGTGTGCAGAATACAAGGGAGATTTTATCCAAATTAGAGAAGCCCTAGAAAAAGCCGCCAGCAAAATGGCTGAAGCAACCACTTTAAATCAAACTCAAGATTGGTTAAAAAGTGGGCAAACGCAATTAAACGAAATCATGAGTGGTGAACAAAATACTAACCAATTAGCAAAAAACGTGATTACTTTTTTAGCACAGTATTTAGATATACAAGTAGGCATTTTTTATTTGCTTGAAGAAAATAGAAGTGAACAAAGCCTGAAATTAATTGCCAGCTACGCCTATATTTATCGAAAAGGTTCACATAATGAATTTTTATTGGGAGAAGGTTTGGTTGGGCAAGCTGCCCTAGAGAAAAAACCCATTTTAATCACCAAAGTACCTCAAGACTACTATGTACATATTCAATCTGGTTTAGGGAAAGCCCTGCCAAAAAATGTAATTCTACAACCTTTCATGTATGAAGGTGTTTTAAAAGGCGTTATCGAATTGGCTACTTTTAATCCGATTACGGATTTGCAACAAAAATATCTTAATCAAGTCATGCCTAACATTGGTATTGCCATTAACAGTGCAGAATCTCGTTACCGGGTGCAATATTTGTTAGAACAAAGCCGACAACAAACTGAAGAATTGCAAACCCAAGCGGAAGAATTGCAAACCCAGCAAGAAGAACTGACTCAAACCAATGAAGAATTAGAGCTACGAACAAAAGATTTAGAACAACAAAAAGAAGATGTTCGTCAAAAGAACATCGTTTTAGAAAAAAATCAGGCGGAAATGGAAAAAGCCAAAGTCGCCATTGAAATGAAAGCGAAAGAGTTAGAATTAGCCAGTAAGTATAAATCAGAATTTTTGGCTAATATGTCACATGAATTACGTACTCCATTGAATAGCTTGCTTATTCTAGCGCAATTATTCCAAGAAAACAAGAGTCAAAATTTGACGAAAAAACAAGTGGAATATGCTAAAACCATTTATAGTGCTGGTTCAGATTTACTGATTTTGATTAATGAAATTTTAGATTTATCAAAGGTAGAAGCGGGTAAAATTGAAGTGAATCTTGAAGAAATGGTTTTATCAGATTTATTAGAGGCGATTAAACAGAAATTCCATCATATCGCTGAAAACAAGAAAGTCGCCTTTAATATAGAATTAGCAAAAAATGTACCAGCGATATTAAAAACAGATGGACAACGTTTGACACAAATTATTAACAACTTGCTCTCTAATGCCTTTAAATTTACCAGTGAAGGTGAAATTCGCTTCACAGTGACACAGGCAAGCAATGCCAGTTTATCACAAACAGACAATTTGTCTGTGATGAAACTAGAAGCCAATAAAACGCTCGCCTTTAGTGTTTCTGATAGTGGTATTGGTATTCCTGAAGAGAAACAGCAAGTGATTTTTGAAGCATTTCAGCAGGAAGATGGCAGCACCAGTCGTCGTTTTGGTGGAACAGGGCTAGGTTTATCCATTTCTCGTCAACTTGCACGTTTACTGAAAGGCGAATTAACCCTTGAAAGTGAAAAAGGCAAGGGAAGTACTTTCACCTTATTTTTACCGATTGAAGAACTTTATATCGACAAATCACCAAAGATCGCAAAGGAAATGATTCAAGCAACTGCTCAACCCCTTTTAACTCAAGAAAATCATCAGAAAGGAGTTGAGGAAGTTGAAGAGAAAAAAGTTGAAGAGGAAGTTGAAGAAAAAATGCTTGAAACCCGTTCAAATTCTCAAGCATACAATGATACGACAGAAAAACCTGTTTCTCAAGCAAAACAAAGTGATGATTTGATAGATGATCGAAAAGACTTGCAACCGAATGAACACTCCATTTTAATTATTGAAGATGATCGGAAATTTTCACGTATTTTAATGGAACTTGCACGAGAAAAGGGCTTTAAATATCTTATTGCGGAAGATGGTAAAACGGGTTTGCAATTGGCAGAAGAATATCATCCTGCCGCCATTATCTTAGATGTCGGATTGCCACAAATAGATGGGTTAACCGTCATGGAATGTCTAAAGGATAACCCGGAAACTCGCCATATTCCAGTGCATTTCATGTCAGCCTCTGATCAAAATTTGGACGTTCGGAAAATGGGGGCAATTGGCTATTTAAATAAGCCTATTAATATACATCAACTTGGAGAGGCTTTTAAAAGAATCGACAACTTTATTACGAATAAAATCAAGAGCTTATTACTCATTGTCAGTCATCAAGCATGTCAAGAAAAGATTCTACACTTAGTTGAAAATAATGACGTAAAAACAACAACAGCGATGACAATAGAAGCCGTTTTGCAAAATCTGCAAGAAAACACTTATGATTGTATTATTATTGATTTAAATGATTTGGGAGAAGAATTTAGTCGCCAAGTGCTTGAATATTTAAGAAAAGAACAGAATTTATCGCAAATACCGGTTATTATTTATTCAGAACAGGACTTGACGACTTCGGAAGAAGCGTTGCTAAATAAAGCGGCTAACTATATTCCATTAAAATCAGTGAAATCGTTAGAAAGACTGCTAGACGAAACGACTTTATTCCTACATCAGGTTGAAGCAAAACTGCCTGAAAAGAAACGTGATATTATCCGTATGGTGCATGATAAAGAAGCCATTTTAAAAAATAAAACCGTATTGGTTGTAGATGATGATACACGTAATACTTTTGCTCTGGCAACCGCTTTAGAAGACAAAGAAATGGAAGTGATTGCCGCGACGGATGGAAAAAAAGCACTGGCACTTTTGGATAAACATGAAGAGATTTCCATTATTCTTATGGATATTATGATGCCAGAAATGGACGGATATAAAACCATACAAGAAATTCGCAAACATATTAAGCATCAGAATATTCCAATTATCGCCCTCACTGCCAAAGCGATGAAAGGTGATCGAAAAAAATGTATTGAAGCAGGTGCTAATGATTACTTATCTAAACCGGTTGACACCCATAAATTACTCTCATTAATGCGAGTTTGGCTGTATAGATAAAGGACTTATAAACTGATGTTACGCAAAGCGATTCTATTCGAGCTTAGAAATCCGATTTTTTTCAGAAATCGGATTTCTTAAACATCGTTTCGCCGCTTAGAAATCCGATTTTTTCAAAAA
>JAOZSV010000380.1 GCA_029939505.1 Thiotrichaceae bacterium
AGCTGAAGCGTTTTCGAGGTTTAAGTTTTTTGAAGAAAAACTTAAACCTCGAACTTCTATTTTAACTCTTAATTCACCATTCGAGGTTTGAGTTTTTTAAAAAAAAACTCAATTCTAGGTTCAAGTTTTTTCGGTAAAAAAACTTTAGCCTCGAATCGAAACCATTAATTTAGGGACGATGCAGTTTCATAATATTCATTCCCTTCAACAAATTGAGTGCTTCGTAAATGGCATAATCCTTTTTGATCAAAGGTTCATCCGTTTCATCTGTTGTTTGATTGAATTGGATAGTCGTTTTCTTCTGGCTATCCGTTTTCTTCTCAGATTCTTTCTTTGAATTGCCATTCTCTAAATGCCCTGCTAAATCAGCTTCTTTGATACGCAAAGAATTTTCTTCTCCACTGGAGGCAAATTCAACTTTGTTTAATACAATGTCAGGTTTTATCCCTTCCGCTTGTATCGAACGACCAGAAGGCGTGAAATAACGTGCCGTCGTCAGTTTCAGAGCAGCATTATTATTCATCGGCAATATGGTTTGTACAGAACCTTTACCAAAGGTTTTTGTACCCATAATGATAGCCCGTTTGTGATCTTGAAGAGCACCAGCGACAATTTCTGAAGCGGAGGCGGAACCATCGTTGACCAATACAACTATTGGGGCACCATTGAGTGAATCTTTATTATCCGCCTTGAAATTGAGAGAAGCATCTTCAACGCGACCTTTGGTATAAACTATCAGCCCGCCATCAAGAAAAGTGTCCGACACATCTACGGCGGCATTCAAAACTCCCCCAGGGTTGTTACGCAAATCTAGCACGACCCCTTCCAGTTTTCTTTTATTCTCCTTTTCAAGAGCCTTGATCGCCTTTTTTAAATCGCTCCCAGTACGGGATTGAAAATGACTAATGCGAATATAGCCATAATTATCTTCTAACATACGGCTTTTGATGCTTTTAACCCGGATGATCGCACGTACAACAGTAATAGTAATAGGTTTGCTCTCTGTATCGCGCACAATAGTCAAAATGATGCTTGTTCCAGGTTGACCACGCATGATTTTGACAGCATCACCGAGTGTCATTCCTTTTACTGGGGTATCATCTAAGCGAATAATCAAATCACCGGCTTGAATCCCAGCACGTTGTGCGGGTGTATCATCAATCGGTGCAATCACTTTGATAAAACCATCTTCCATGCCGACTTCAATACCAAGCCCCCCAAATTTACCTGTCGTACCAATTTTGATTTCTTGATAGGCTTCAGGCGTTAAATAAGTCGAATGCGGATCCAATCCGTTTAACATGCCGTGAATTGCATTTTCCAAGAGCGTTTTGTCATCGACTTCTTCCACATAATCGGTTTTTATTCTGTGAAAGACTTCGGTAAAGGCACGCAGTTCTTGTACGGGTATCGTTGCCAAGTCGCTTTGACGATCCGCAAAAACATCGCCTCCGATGGCAATATAAGAGCCGATAAGAACGCCTATTAATAAGGAAGGCAAATGACGGGATAGATTTTGCATTAATTTCTCCAAGTTGCTAAAAATGCTAATTGATAAGATTTGATGTATAAATTACTCCAATATACAAAGCTGAAGCGATACAAAGCTGAAGCGTTGTACTCCAATACAAAGCGTTGCACTCCAATACAAAGCGTTGCACTCCTGATATTTTACACTTTTTTACAGAATTAACGCAACCATTCTCTAGGTGGTTGAGGTACACCTTGGTGGCGAATTTCAAAATATAAAGCCGATATTTTACGTCCACCACTATAACCGACTGTAGCAATGATGTCATTTGTATTGAGCCAATCTCCCGTTTTCACATATAAACTTTGATTATGTGCATACAAGCTCATATATCCATCGCCGTGATCAATAATTATTAACAATCCAAGGTTGCGAAACCATTGTGCGAAAACAACACGCCCTGCCGCAATCGTCGTGATTTTTTTACCTTGTGCTGCTCCAATCAGCAGTCCTTGCCATTTTAAGTGACTAACCAATTGTTGACCAAATCGTTTGATCACTTTTCCTTGCACGGGAAATGGTAATTGTCCCTTTAGTTGTGCAAAATTTTGTTCCTGTGGAATATTTTTAATAACCCCTTCCAATCTCCCTAATAAAGTCTCCAATTTGCTTTTGTTCTTTTGAAGACGTTTGAGTTTTTTAGCTTGAGTTTCAAGGGTACTCGCTAATTGCGCTAAAATTTTTTGACGTTCTTTATAATTGAGTTCAAGTTCCTCTTTTCTCTGATTTTGATTACTAACTAACTGATTTAAATCAGTTTTTTCAAATTCAATCGTCTGTTTGAGATGTGTTAAATTGTCTAAAGTGTCTTTGATGTTGACAATTTGGTTTATCCTCGCCTTGTTGAAATACTTATGGTAAGTGAGCATTCGCCCTATAGTAAAAGGATCTTCTTGATTTAACCAGAGTTTTAAGTAATTTTGACGTCCTGTTATGTAAGCAGTGCGAATTTGTCGTGCTAAGACGATACGTTGTGTATTAAGCTGATTGCGTAGGGCAATCTGTTGGTTTTTCAAGGTGGCTAATGTATGTTGCTTGTCAGTGAAGACACCATGTAACATTTCTAAACGTTGAGTCACTTTGCCTATATCTTCTTCACTATGTTGCAATTGACGCTGGAATCTTCCGTACTGTGTACGGGTATTGTGCATTTGAGTTTGTAATTCACGAATGCGTAATTCGAGTTGGCGGAGTTGCTCTGATGTTGTTGAGGAATCTGCCACTGACGTGCTTATTAATGCCAGCAAAAAAAAGGCGAAAATTTTACGCATGATCCATTTTTTTTTGGTCACTACTCAGAAGTGTGAATGGAGTTCGAGGTTTTAGTTTTTTTTTCAAAAAAACTAAAACCTCGAAAACGCTT
>JAOZSV010000381.1 GCA_029939505.1 Thiotrichaceae bacterium
ACAATTATCCCCATTAATATCCTGAAAAATACCATTCATCATCTTCATACGTTCAGCTTGGAGACCGTTTGCGATTTCTGAGGCTTTCTCGTTATCGCCAACCTGAATTGCTGGAAGAATTTCAGTCTCATGGGTATTTTTAAACGCCGCCCAAGTTTCTTGTAAGGTAATGACTTGATCATCCGTCTGGTTAAGCATAGCAAGGTTTCTTTCAAGCTCTGTACATGCTTTGTCAACCTCTGCTTTTAAAGTCTCTTTCTCGGCTTGATCCGTTGAAATGACCATCATCATCAAATAAAAACGGGCATCACCTAGAGAGGTTTTGGCCTCACATGAAATATTTGGCGAAAGTGAGTTATTTTCAGTAGGTGATTCTTCAGTCATTTCAACTGCTTCAACGGCTTCTTCAGTTTCAAAGGGATTACCTCTTATTGGTTCTTCAGGAGGAATATCAGAGGATAAATTATTACTCACCGTTTCAAAGGTATGATCTCTTATTGGTTCTTCAAGAGGAATATCAGAGAAATTATTACTCACATTATCTAACGATGGCAAAGGTTCACTGACGGCTTCATTTAACGCTTCTTCAATTGCATTTTTTGTCGTACTAGCAGAAGCCAAAACGGAATCAGCAGATGAGAGCAATTCACCAGATATTCTGTTGAATTGATTACCGCCTTGAATTTTATTTATCTTATACGTGACATAACTACCTTCTACTACATCTCTGATTTTCTTTAAGCTCTGTCTCAATTGATTTTGCAAAATTTTCCACTGCCTACGTGCAGTTTCTATTTTGCCGGCGTATTTGGGATGTTGACGTTTCAGTTCAGATAATGCATCAATTTTTTCCTTAGTGAGAGAAATTTCTTTTCCAATCTTATCAATCTTTCTGGCTAATTCAGGGCTCATCTCCTTCAGAAAAGCATCAACAGCCTGTTGTCCTTCCATTTCGTCGAAACATGCTGTCACCGTAAAAATGATAAAAAAGGCAAGAGCAAACTTAATCAATGTCTTTTGAATCACGATGTTTTTTTCTCCTTTTAGAGCATTCAAATCTGACAGGTTTTTAAAACCTGTCAGGTTTAGTTCTTAATAGCTAGGCCACTTTTAGAACATTCATTCAAACCTGATAGGTTTTTAAAACCTGTCAGGTTTAGTTCTTAATAGGTAGGCAACAACTTACCTACTTTAAGAATGACTGACTAATTACAATTATCTCCGTTAAGCTCTTGAATTTTTTCATCCATAGTATTCATGCGTTCTGCTTGAATACCGAGTGCAATTTCGAAGGCTTTATCATAATCGCCAGCACGCACTGCGGGAATAATTCCAGTCTCACGAGTATTTTTAAACTCCCCCCAAGTTTTCTCTAAAGTAGTGAGTTGAGCATCATCAGTCTTGTTATCATCTTTAAGCATAGCTGCAATTGCTTTTTCCAGAACTATAGTTGCTTTGTCAATCTCTACCTTCAAATCATCTTGCTCGGCTTTATCCGTTGAAACTATCAGCATCATCAAATTCAAACGAGCCTCAGCTAAGGCTATCCTAGCGTCACAAATGGTTGCCGCTTGAACCCATTGCATCGCAAAAAATGCTATCATTCCGCTAATCAAAAGCTTTTTCATAACGAGTTATCCTGAGTTTAATATTCGAGGCTAAAGTTTTTTTAAAGAAAAAACTTTAGCCTCGAATTGATGTGACAAAGTGAATGTCACATCAAATTATTGAGGCTTATTTTTGAAGAATTTCGCCTCAATTAGTGAATTGAAAATGAGCTACTTCTTTGTAGCATACAAGGATTGGCATTGATTTTTGTCTTTCAGCACTGATTCGCAGTAGGATAACATTTTCTTTTGTTTGACACTGCAATGGTTACTATAAACAGTCTCAAGTGACGATCTGACAAAATCCAATTTCTGAGACCATTTCCATAGGCTACCAGTCATTTTACAATCTGGTTCTTTGCCTCTGAGTTTTTTAGCGATTTCCACAGCAGCAACACAATCGCCGCTACTCTTCAACTCTTCACAATAATACATGTGCGTGGCTAAAGCACCCCATTGAGCGTAATCGGCAAACACTTTCTCTGTCATGCAACGTACAACATCACCTCCACGCTTAAAAGCACGATCATAGTTGTCGTTATCATCACATTCTGCCATCCCCTCTTTACCACGCGCATCTTCTGCTGAGGCACGAAGTCCAAGTTTGTCAACAAGGCTACACCAAGTTTGCCTTGTTTTAGTACCAATCATAAAGCCAGCCCTCATGATTGATTTCAGCTCTTTCTTATCAATCGCCACACATAATAACTTATGAGGCGGCAATCCAGATGCTTCTAAACACTCAGTTCCAACTTTCCACTCTGTTTCTGTAACAGCAGCATTGACAACAATACTAAGACTACTTAGTATGAATCCGACGAGAATTACTTTAGTTCGTGACATTTTTCATTCACCTTGAAATTTGATATTTAAAAACCCAATATAACAATATTATCAATAAATATTGACGGATGTACGTAATGAGGTACAAATTTTAACATTGTTTATTAGGAAGTATTAGCCGAGCAATTAACCTGTTATCTCCTCGCCTAATGGGAGCTTGGAGTTACTTTTTGGCTTGAACCATTTTAACAGCTAACCACTCTCAAGCCTTTTGAGATTATACTTTGCCTTTTTTAAAAGATCAAGTTTTTTAGTCAAACTTTTTTTAACATTGTATTTTGGAGTACATTTCGAGGTTTAAGTTTTTTGAAGAAAAACTTAAACCTCGAACTCCATTTTTAGGAATGAAAATTTAACTGATGTTACGCAAAGCGATTCTATTCAAGCTTAGAAATCCGATTTTTTTTTCAAAAATCGGATTTCTTAAACCTCGTTTCGCC
>JAOZSV010000035.1:0-4138 GCA_029939505.1 Thiotrichaceae bacterium
AAAGCGTTGTACTCCAAAATACAAAGCTAAAGCGTTGTACTCCAAAATACAAAGCATTTTCAATGGAATTTCAACTCTTAATTCGCATTCACCATTCAACGGAAAACTGATATGAAAACTGTTCTCGTTCCCCTTGCTCAAGGTTGTGAAGAACTTGAAGCCATCACCATTATTGATCTTTTACGTCGTGCCGGCATTACTGTTATTACAGCAGGATTGGATGAAAAACCGGTTAAAGCCAGTCGCGGCGTTATGTTGATACCAGACACAACGTTAGAACATGCAGTTAAACAAAGCCTTGATATGCTCGTCTTACCAGGCGGTTTGCCCGGCGCTGATCATCTTAACAATGATCCCCGTATTCACCAGTTACTCAAAGAAATGGCGCAACAGGGTAAACCTATTGCCGCGATTTGTGCCGCCCCAAAGGTGTTGGCGAATGCAGGTTTATTAGCTAATAAATCAGCCACCAGTTATCCTGGCGTATTGGAGAATATGGAAGTGCCTGATATGCAGTTCAAAGATGTCCCCGTTCTTAAAGATGGAAACATCATCACATCAAGAGGTCCTGGCACCGCTATGGATTTTGCTTTAGAACTGATTGACATTCTAGTTGGACGTGAGATTCGTACTCAAGTTGAAGCAAGTTTAGTACGTGCCTAAAATCGGGGTATTCTTATGATTCATTTTGAATGGCCTTGGATATTTTTAATCTTACCCTTACCCTTATTATTCAGATACCTATTAACCCCTGTTACCCTCGTTGAAAACGCCGCATTGCGTATTCCTTTTATTGAAGACTTTCAACAATTTGGCGATATGGAACGCCATGCCGTAAAAAAATGGCCATTATGGATAGCGACATTCGCTTGGATACTACTGGTTATTGCCGCCGCCCGCCCACAATGGTGGGGAGAACCCATTGAATTACCTATCAGTGGGCGAGATTTGATGATGGCTGTCGATTTATCAGGTAGTATGCAATATGAAGATTTTCGCATTGAAGGCAAAACCGTTGATCGTCTCACAGCAACAAAATGGGTAGCCGGTCAATTCATTGAACACCGTGTCGGTGATAGATTGGGACTGATTCTGTTTGGCGAACAAGCCTATTTACAAACCCCATTGACTTTTGATCGTAAGACAGTACAAACTTTATTATATGAATCAGCCATTGGTTTAGCTGGACAGAAAACAGCCATTGGTGATGCCATTGGGCTTGCTGTAAAACGCTTGCGGCGGCAAGAAACAGAGAGTCGGGTACTGATTTTACTCACAGATGGGGCTAATACAGCCGGTGAAATTGAACCGATAAAAGCGGCAGAATTGGCGGCTAAGGAAAACTTGAAAATATATACTATCGGTATTGGTGCAGATGAAATGGTGGCCAAAGACTTTTTCGGTATGAGACGTGTTAATCCTTCCGCTGATTTGGACGAAAAAGCCTTGAGAACGATTGCAGAAAAAACAGGAGGGCGTTATTTTCGCGCTCGCGACACGGCTGAATTAGAAAAAATTTACGATTTGTTAGATGAACTTGAACCGATTGAACAAGCAACACAGTTTTTTCGTCCGACTAAAGCATTGTATCCTTGGACACTCGGTTTTGCTTTGTTGCTGCTTTTTGTGCAGATTCTTGCTACGATACGTGAATTCCGTTAGTACAGCAATTCTAATGCTCTAAAATACTTTTAAATCAATGTTCAAGTTTTTTACCAAAGACAATAACTACAAGGATTGTATATAAGAAGGGATTAGATCATGCTTGTACTTGCTTTAAATCCTTTCGAGGTTCAAGTTTTTTAAAGAAAAACTTGAACCTCGAAGCTGATATACAATCCTTGTAGTTACTGTTATCAGACGAAAAACTTGATCATCGAGTTTAAATCAGTTCGAGGTTTCAGTTTTTTGAAAACTTTGTACGGAAAAAAATCACGTAACTAACTGATTAAACTTAAAAAAAGCAAGAACGTTAAAGAATTTTGAAAATTTCAAAATTCAACACAAGTAATCGAAACTCAGGTTGAAATAAACTTTTATAACGACGTTTATGCAGAGCAATGGAGATTGCTTTTTTATCATTCAACTACCAAAAAAACTTGACTTTTAAAATTCGAGCAAGTAAAATGAATATTGAAACGATAATACAGAATTAGCCATTAATGGCTATTCACTATTGTCTAATTTGTGCGCTTATTCGATAGTGTTTTTTGATTCCAAGCACAGTAAAGAGAAAGTATAGATGAATATATATGTTGGTAACTTGCCTTATAATGTGACAGAAGATGAGCTGCAAGAAATTTTTGCTGAATATGGCGACGTCTCTAATGTCAACATGATAACCGATAAATATAC
Source organism: Thiotrichaceae bacterium (assembly GCA_029939505.1). Classification (GTDB taxonomy): domain Bacteria; phylum Pseudomonadota; class Gammaproteobacteria; order Beggiatoales; family Beggiatoaceae; genus QNES01. The sequence continues at coordinate 2,356 of JAOZSV010000035.1, forward strand.
AGGGCAATCAAAAGGGTTTGCTTTTGTTGAAATGGAAAAACAGGTAGATGCAGAGGAGGCAATCAAGGCTCTCAATTCAAGTACGCTGAAGGATCGACAACTCAAGGTGAATCAGGCACGTCCAAAGACTTCTCACCGACCAAAGAGATATTAGACAGGTGTTAGTAGCATTTGGTGCGTTCAAAGTGCCTTCAACTTAGGTAAACAAAGGGTGCGTTTCACGCTCCCTTCCTTAAACAGGCACCATTAGGGAGTTGCGGTGAAATAAAATACTTACCATTTTTTGAATTCAAAGTTCAAGTTTTTTTGAAAGACAAAACTTGAACATCGAAATTTGGTTTCTCTATGGGTATATTATTTTCACGCTTCTCCCTTACTTATTAATCAGACATTAAAACTTTCACCACAACCACATTGATCTTTAATGTTGGGATTGTTGAATTTAAAACCTTCATTTAACCCCTCTCGCACATAATCAAGTTCGGTGCCATCAAGATAAACGAGGCTTTTTGGATCAACGATAATTTTAACGCCTTGTGATTCAAACACTTGATCATTTTCTTCAACCTCATCGGCAAATTCCATGATGTAAGCCATGCCTGAACAGCCCGACGTTTTCACGCCAAGACGTAAGCCAATACCTTTTTTCCGATTATTGAGACTTTTTTGGATATGTTTTGCGGCTTTTTCGGAGAGTGTTAGTGCCATGTTGAAATTCCTCTTGATTCTATCTAAAATTGATGTTTGTCCAACTAAAAACCAAACCTGACAGGTTTTTGAAACCTGTCAGGTTTATACTACTTTGATATTGGCCAATTTTATTTTTTTAAAGCGTCAGACAAATGTGGCTGAATCGTTTGCAATATGCCCTCAAATACTTTTGGACTACCTGCGATGATATTGCCTGTTTTCATATAATCATTTCCCCCGCCAAAGTCGCTGACTAAGCCGCCTGCTTCTTGGATTAATAAAACGCCCGCCGCCATATCCCATTCGTTTAAACCAATTTCCCAAAAACCATCTAATCGCCCTGCTGCAACATAAGCTAAATCAAGTGCAGCTGATCCGGCTCTACGAACATCTGAAATATCAGAAGAGAATAAAGCTTTAAAAGTGTCCAAGTAGCACTCTATGTGATGCTTTTTTCTGAACGGAAAACCCGTACCTAGCAATGCACCATCAAGAGATTTTAAACCTGTCACGCGCACACGATGATCATTGAATAAAGTCCCTCTGCCCTGTGAAGCAGTATATAAGTCACCACGTAGGGGATCATAAACGACGGCTTGTTCTAAACGCCCCCGATATTTCAAAGCGATAGAGACGCTAAATTGTGGATGCCCTTGTAAAAAATTAGTGGTGCCATCCAGTGGATCTATCACCCATTGGTAATCATCACCAGACTGTGCGCCACTTTCTTCGGCAAGAATGGCATGACTAGGAAAAGCTCTTCGCAAGTTGTCGATGATAATTGCTTCAGCTTGTCTATCGACTTCGCTTACAAAATCATTTCGTGCTTTAGTTTCTATATGTAAACTTTGACGTTTCTCAATGGAACGAACAATAAAGGCACCAGCGCGTCGCGCCGCTCGTACCGCAATATTAAGCATTGGTTGCATAGTTAATGATGAATGGTGAATTATTAATGGTGAATTATTAGATGTGACGCACTCTGTTTCCAAGAAGTTTAAGAAATCCGATTTTTGAAAAAAAAATCGGATTTCTAATCTCGAAATTTCTAATCTCGAAACAAGGTTTAAGAAATCCGATTTTTGAAAAAAAA
>JAOZSV010000035.1:4238-28562 GCA_029939505.1 Thiotrichaceae bacterium
CTCGATTTGAAAAATATTTTAATTTCAATAAGTTACAATTTTAACCCTTTAAAAACTATCCAAACCATTGAATGATGAACGATTGATTTAATTCATCATTCACCATTATTTTTTTTGGAAAATTCCTTTCTCAATTCCTTCATATATAACATAAAAAGTGGTCCGATGCCAAGAATATATCTTCGCCACCTTATTTTGGGTTCTAAAACGAGCCGATGTAACCATTCTAACCCCATCTTTTGTAAAAGACGTGGTGCTCTTTTCTTAGTACCAACATAATAATCAGCAGAGGCACCCAAGAATAAAAATAAAGGGGTTGGAATGTTATCCTCTTTTAATTTTTTGTAAAGGGCTAAACCCAAAAATTCTTGTTTAGGAAATCCGATGCCGATAATCACATATTCTGGCTTAAAATCCTTTATCGTCTTAAAATTCTCCAAACAGACTTTATCGAACAATGGACTATCAACGCTAAAAAAAGGCGGCGTATAGTACATGATGTTGTCGTAATCCTCTTTTAATTTAACGCCAACAGCTTCTTCACTGACAATCACTAAAATTCGTTGCCTGTTTTTTTTAGCCCGTTGCCACAGGAGAGGAAATAAATCACTGCCGGTTAACTTATTTTTCAACGGCTTGCGTGCCAACTTGCTAAACAAAATGATGGCTTGCCCATCAGGTAAAATGAATAGGGCTTGGCTAAGTTGTTCTTTTAAAGCGTGATGTTGTGGTTGTTCTAATTTGACGACTTGCTCGGCATTCGGTGTAATAATAAAGGGCTTTTTATGCTCGTCATCAGGATTGTTTCGATAATCCATGAGATCATCAAAAAAATCGGCATGATTCTCTGCGGAGACAAAATCAAGATCAAATAGACGAATAGTATTATAAGGCATTTTGTTTAATGATGAATGATAAATTATGAATTATGAATTGTTCAAGTAACCTTTTAGGTAGGGTGGGCAAAGTCTTTGCCCACCACAAAAAACTTGGTTTCTAAACAGACGCTTATATAAAGTAAGTGATTGATATTTCTATTAAAGTTCATTTCGAGGCTAACGTTTTTTATTTAAAAAAACGTTAGCCTCGAAACCATTAACCATTAACCATTAACCATTAACCATTGCTATATTTTGAAGGGCAAAGTTATCACTTCGTCTGGTTTCTGAAAATCATTAGACTCAAATTGAGTGTAATTAATGGTACGCAATATTTTTGGCAGAAAAAAGACATCTGGTAATGTGGGAATAGGAATCAACCTCTTTTTATATTTCCGTGAAACGCATTTAGCCAGTTCCCAAACAGAACAAGGTGTGTCACCAAGTATATGAACAATCTTGTTTTTCCCTTCAATTAAATCAACGATTTTTTCTGCAATATCTTCTACTAAAACAGGTAAATGCAGATTGCCAGGGTAAAGCATAGGCGCGAAGAATTGACGGCTCATCAGTTTTTCTAAGCGTTTTGCATCGCCCTCTCCTTGCCAAGACCAAATTAAACTGGGGCGTATGATAATCGCGTTTAAATCCGCTAAACGTTGCTCCGCGATACGCTTAGTTTTTGTGTATCGATCTTGAAGGCTTTTCATTAATACATTAATGGAACTGATATGTATAAAAATACCGTCGTTATTGAGGTGACGAAAACGCTGTTCAAAAATGGCAGGAAATTCGGCATTAAAGTATTCGTTTAAGTCAGTTTTTGGATGCCTACAAACGGCGGTGTGTATGATTGCATCTAGTTTCAGTGGCTCTAGGAGTTGATGAAGATAATTCACCTCTTTGATTTCTTGGGTACGTGGCAAAGTAATACGAATAGCCTTGTACCCTTTCTGTTGACTTGCAACAGCGACGGCATTTCCTAGAAAGCCACTAAATCCTGTAATACCAATGTTCATAAATTAACGTCTTTTTAACAGCTTTTTAACAAACTTGCCAAAAAACCACGATAATCTTGCATAGTAACGTGAGTACGCCATATTAAGTATCTGACGCATTTTTTTTGGGGAAATATTGTCATGCTTGAAAACAAGGTGCCATTGCGTGAAAGCTTCATGGGAACGAGTGAGCAATTTATCCTTATATTCAGCAAAGATTGGCGTACCAGGATACGGGGTAAAAACACTAAATTGAGCGCCATAGCTATTAATTTTTTTGGCGTATTCAATCGTTTTTTTGCAACTTTCCTCTGTATCCTTGGGCAAGCCAAACATATAAAAACAAGTCACCGCAATGTCTTGCCTTTCTAGCAATTGAATTTTCTCAATTTGTTCATCATTTTTAATTGAATAACGCTTAACTTCCCCTAATATTTCTGTATCAACAGATTCAATGCCAACTTTAACCATCACAAGCCCTGCTTTTTTAAGCAGTTCAATACGTTCTGGATCAAGATTTTTAAGGTGGGTTTCTATGATAAATTTAAAACGTCTCCCACTCGCAATAATTTCTTCACATAAATTTATCGTGTGCGTCCGATTAATTGAAAAAACGGGATCTCTGAACATAAATAAAGAAACGCCCAAAGTATCTTGCCAATGGCTCATTTCAGCCACAATGTTTTGTGCAGAACGGGTTCTTAATTTACGACCCTGTTGCAGCGGATAAGTGCAATAGTGATAGCATGAATAAGGGCAGCCGCGGGTAGCCAGAATGGGCAAGAAGACTTCACCTAATCCTAATAATTTGTAGCGCGGTTTCGTGTCTTGGAAAACAAAATCCCACGCCGGAAATTCGAGTTGATCAAGATTAGAATCTATCTCTGCTTTCAAAATGCCATTCGCAGATTTAAGCGTGTCAAGATCAAGATGTTGTTTAAAAAAGAATTCAGGTTCTCCACTAATAACAAATGCACCTGCTTCAAGGTAAGGAGCAGGAATAGAGGTGGCAACAGAACCCATGACACCAACAGGAACAGTGGATTTTTCTTTGATGAATTTAATCAATTGAACTTCTGTCTCATAACAAACAATAGAGCTTGTTACTAAGCAAAGTTCAACATCTCGGAGCAATGAGAGTTCAAATTGATCAATTGTACTTCTGATAAATTTGACATCATGACCTTGCTTTCTCAATACAGCAGTGCTATAAACACTATATAAAGGAGGCCAATCAACACTTTTTGCCTTAACCCGAGTTAATAGTTTTGCAATAAAGCCATCACCATAATCGTTGATGGTACCAAAAGCACCATTCGTGTCTTTTGATATACGCGCCTTTTTTACTGAATAGATGTCAATTATAGTAATAAGCATAATCTTAATTTTCTGTTTTCCAGATTCAAATGTGATATTGTAATTGCTATTAGGTATAAAATCAAGTTGTGTCACAAAGATTTTTTATGCGAATTAAGAGTTAAAATTGGAGCTCGAGGAACACTAAAAACTCGAAAACGCTTTAGCTTTGTTCTCTTTATAGGAATACAACGCTTTAGCTTTGTTCTCTTTATAGGAGGGAGTACAACGCTTTAGCTTTGTTCTCCTATTTTAACTGATGTTACGCATAGTGTTTCAAAATCGTGTAAAATGTCTCAATCTAATTTCTCCAACATGGTAAGTTTTTAATAACTGATGTTACGCAAAGCTATTCTATTCGAGCTTAGAAATCCGATTTTTTTCAAAGATTTCTTAAACCTCGTTTCGCCGTTTAGAAATCCGATTTTTTTTCAAAAATCGGATTTCTTAAACATCGTTTCGCCACTTAGAAATCCGATTTTTTTTCAAAAATCGGATTTCTTAAACATCTTAGAAACATAGTGCGTAACATCAGATTTTAACTCTTAATTCGCATAAAAAATGTATCAGTAAACATTATGTACTCAAAAAAAATGAATATCGCAGATTTTGATCCAGAATTATGGCAAGCCATGCAAGATGAAGTTAAACGACAGGAAGAACATCTTGAAATGATTGCCTCAGAAAACTATGCCAGCCCCCGCGTACTTCAAGCGCAAGGCTCTGTCCTGACTAATAAATATGCTGAAGGCTATCCCCGTAAACGCTATTATGGCGGTTGTGAGTTTATGGATATAACGGAACAATTGGCGATAGATCGCGCAAAGCAATTATTTAATGCCGACTATGCAAATGTGCAACCACATTCTGGTTCACAAGCTAACGCTGCTGTTTATATGGCTTTATTAGAGCCTGGAGATACCATTTTAGGCATGAGCTTGGCGCATGGTGGACACTTGACACATGGCTCGAAAGTCAATTTTTCAGGCAAACTATATAATGCCCTGCAATATGGTTTAAATGCTGGCGGTGAACTTGACTATGATCAAGTTGAAACCTTAGCACTTCAACATAAACCGAAAATGATTATGAGTGGTTTTAGTGCCTATTCGCGAATCGTTGATTGGCAAAGATTGCGCGACATTGCAGATAAAGTCAACGCTTATTTAGTCGCCGATATAGCCCATGTTGCAGGATTAATTGCAGTTGACTTATATCCAAGCACTGTGCAAATTGCTGATGTCACAACGACGACAACGCATAAAACTTTGCGTGGTCCTCGGGGCGGATTAATTCTTGCCAAAGCGAATCCCGATATTGAGAAAAAACTCAACTCCATAGTCTTCCCTGGCATACAAGGCGGCCCTTTAATGCACGTTATCGCCGCAAAAGCGGTCGCATTCAAAGAAGCCTTACAACCAGAATTTAAAACGTATCAAGCACAAGTCATTAAAAATGCACAAGCCATGGTAGCAGTGATAAAGGAGCGGGGCTATAAAATCGTTTCAGGTGGCACTGACAATCATTTGTTTTTAGTTGATCTCATTGGAACAGAAATCACAGGCAAAGTAGCTGATGCCGCTTTAGGAAAAGCGAATATTACTGTGAATAAAAACACGGTTCCCAATGATCCACAATCGCCTTTTGTAACCAGTGGACTTCGTATTGGTACGCCAGCCGTCACAACGCGAGGTTTAGGTGTCACTGAAGTTCGCCAAGTCGCCAATTGGATTTGTGATATTCTTGATGATGTAAAAAATACTGAGCGACAAGCCTCAATAAAAGCAGAAGTATTAAAAATGACCTCCCGTTTTCCTGTCTATGAGCAGATTTGAGGAACACAATATTTTGTCGTATTTTGTAGGGTGAGCAACTTTGGTGCAGCGGCGAAATGGTAATGCGAATTAAGAGTTGAATTTTTTTTTGAAAATGCTTTGTGATTTGGAGTCCAACGCTTTAGCTTTGTGATTTGGAGTACAACGCTTTAGCTTTGTGATTTGGAGTCCAACGCTTTAGCTTTGGGCGTATTGGAGTACAACGCTTTAGCTTTGTGCTTTGTGATTTGGTATCCAACATTAACTTTGTCAGTCCGCCCAAAGCTGAAGCGTTGGACTCCTAAGCTTTGTCAGTCCGCGCCTACAAAAAAATCTCAGTTTTTTTTTGAGTTTGAATGAATTTAAACATCTAGTCCCAAAAGCGAACCATAAGCAATAGTTAGTTAATATGATAAACGCGAAAATCCCCCCTAATCCCCCTTTAAAAAAAGGGGAAATCGGAGAATTCAATGACCAATACTATATGGCTCGCGCATTGCGCCTGGCTAAAAGAGGTTTATGGAGTACTGATCCTAACCCCCGCACGGGCTGTGTCATTGTACATGATGGTAAAATTGTCGGCGAAGGCTGGCATCAAGTCGCGGGTGAACCCCATGCCGAAATTCATGCGCTATCGATGGCAAAAGAAAAAGCAGCGGGCGCAACCTGTTATGTCACCCTTGAACCTTGTTGTCATTATGGTCGCACTCCCCCCTGTACCGATGCCCTGATTAAAGCAGGCATCACCCGCATCGTTGTCGCAATGACAGATCCAAACCCCTTAGTCTCTAAAAAGGGCATTGAACAGTTACGAAAGGCAGGCATTACGGTAAACACTGGCGTTTTGAGCCAGGAAGCCGAGCAACTGAATCCAGGATTTTTCATGCGTATGCGCCATAATCGTCCTTATATTCGCTGTAAACTGGCGATGAGTTTAGATGGACGCACGGCAATGCATTCTGGAGAAAGCAAATGGATTACTTCCCAAGAAGCGCGTCGTGATGTGCAATGTTTACGCGCACGTAGCTCTGCTATCATGACAGGGGCGGGTACAGTATTGGCTGATGATCCCCAACTAACGGTGCGTGAAGAAGAACTCCCTTGCCAATTGCACACTGATAAACTTCCCGTGATTAAACAACCTTTACGAGTCGTCGTCGATACACATTTAAGTATACCACCAGAAGCACGTTTGTTAAGTTTACCCGGAGAAACAGTGATTTTTACGGCTTCTTATAATAAGACAATTAAAGCCATGTTAGAAAAAGCAGGTGCTTCTGTTATCTCACAACCGAACCATGAAAAACAGGTTGATTTACAAGCGTTATGCCACATACTGGCTGAAGAATATGAGGTGAATGAACTTCAAATGGAAGTCGGACAAAATTTAAGCGGTGCAATGCTACGTGCGGGTTTGATTGATGAATTGGTGATTTACATCGCACCCATGTTGATGGGTAATAAAGCGCGTGGATTATTTAATAGACCAGACATTGAACACCTTAATCAACATGTTCCACTTTCTATTGTTGATATCCGTGCGATTGGTCAAGATTGGCGTATTACAGCCTACCCAAATTATTAGTGATAACTCAAATGACATAAAGAAATCCGATTTTTGAAAAAAATCGGATTTCTATAAGCTGATTACAACTGAAAAAACTAAAAAAATGTTTACTGGTATTATTCAAGCCATAGGACGGATTGCAGAAAGACAAGCAACAGGGACAGATGCGCGTTTATATGTACAAACAAACAATTTGGACATGAACACGGTACAACAGGGTGATAGCATTGCTGTTAATGGAGTTTGTTTAACCGCAGTGACATTACCCGGCGATGGTTTTTGGGCAGATGTTTCTGGCGAAACGCTAAAGCACACCACATTAGGCGAGCAACCTGTCGGGAGTTCCGTTAATCTGGAAAAAGCGTTAACCCCCCAAACACATTTAGGCGGACATATTGTCAGTGGTCATGTTGATGGGATAGGTACGATTACCCAATGTTATGATGACGGTCGTTCAACGCGCTTACATATCCATGTTCCTGATGACTTAGCCAAATATATTGCCACAAAAGGCTCAATTTGTATTGATGGCATAAGTCTAACCGTCAACGCCGTGCAAGGCGCTGAATTTACTTTAAATATCGTGCCACACACTTTAGAAAAGACAACCTTAGCTAAAGTAAAAGTCGGACATAGGGTCAATTTGGAAGTCGATATTATCGCCCGTTATTTGGAACGGTTATTACTGGGTAAAAAAGCAGCCAATCCTACAGATAGTATAAATGAAGCTTTTCTACAACAGCATGGGTTTGCTTAAAAACAGGAGAATCGATTTTGACAAAGCCCCTTAAAACACCCCCTACAAAACCATCAGATGCTGCCCCAGAAAATCCGGACGCTCCCCCAGTCTCGCTCAAACGTTTAGCCGTAACCGGTTCAGCCTGGGTCATGCTTGGCTTCGGCATAGGGCAGGTACTGCGCCTCGTGGGAAACGTCATTCTGACACGGTTGTTAAGCCCTGACGCTTTTGGCATGATGGGCATTGTTGGTACAGTGCGGGCAGGTTTAGGGATGTTTTCCGATATTGGTCTCAGACCCAACATTATTCAGAACAAGCGCGGTGAAGAACCGACATTTCTACGCACCGCTTGGACTATGCAAGTCATCCGTGGCATTATACTTGCTGTACTCGCAGCGGCCTTGGCCTGGCCTATGGCCATTCTCAACAACGAACCACGCCTCTTCTTGATAATCTCTGTAGCAGGACTGGCCTCCGTCATATCGGGTTTTAACTCAACATGGCTATTAGTCTATTCACGTCGAATAGCCTTAGCACCAGTGACGATATTGGGAATGATAACTCATTTCTTGAGCCTGATCGCTATGGTGACTTATGCTTGGTATTTTCACACCGTTTGGGCACTTGTTCTGGGTGGCTTTGTGGGCGGCATCATCACACTCATTGCCAGTCACACCATACTTGCTGGCATTGTCCAGATGCGGTTTCAGTGGGAACCTGAAGCAGTCCGCGAACTTTTCCGATTTGGTCGCTGGATATTCATTAGCACCGCACTAGGTTTTCTGACCAATAGCCTTGATGTATTAATTTTAGGCAGCTTTGCGGGCATGAGTATGCTCGGCTTTTATGTGCTCGCCAAAAATATATCGCGTATCATGCAACAAGCACTGATGACAATCTCTTCCAAGATACTCCTCCCAGTCTATTCTAGGCTAGTTGAACGTGGCACTAAAAAGCTACGCCGCCGGATGTTCAAGGTAAGGGCTATACTGCTGGCAGTGTCTTTGCCACCGATTTGGGCATTCACCTTATGGGGAGATTATCTGATTGCTCTTCTCTACGATGATCGCTACCAAGATGCCGGTTGGATGCTGCAAATTTTGTCCGCCGGTTCGATAGCGCTCGCCATTCGTGCCACAATAGGTCCCATACTCTTAGCGGTAGGTGATTCGTTTCGGCAAATGATCAATATAGCAATTCGCCTTGCTTTACAGATTGTGGGCATGGCTGCAGGTGCCTATATAGCGGGTACACAGGGTTTTTTTGTTGGACTTGCGCTGAGTGAATGGTTAAGCTATCCTGCATTAATCTATCTTATTCGCCCTTACAATGTGTGGCGGCCTCTCCTAGACGTTTTGGCATTTGGAAGCTCTTTTATTGTTGTTGGGATAGCTATCTGGCTGAGTCTATGACTTAATCACTGATGTGTAGAGACAAGGCATGCCTTGTCTCTACAATAATGTCTGAAAAGAAATAGGAATTACTGTCAATAATTGAGGTGATGTATTTTTCATGTTGAATAATCAGAGCGGGGCGAACTTTCTGATATTCATGCCCAAAACTGGGATCAAAATTGACCAACCAGATATAGTAACTGATGTTACGCAGTGTGCTTCAAAATTCCACCGATTTCATCGGTGGAATTTTGAATAATTTGGAAGCACCTTGCGTAACATCAGTGAATAAAAAAACGTTAGCCTCGAATAGGCTGAAAAACGGATTAAAAAGGCGTTCTAAAAACCTCTGAGGTTTCCAAAACCTCAGAGGTTTGGCTCCACTATTCAACCGATTTAATAGGTAAAAAAAATGGTTAATGTTCACGATGTCGCAAAATACTTTCTTCTAAAAGGGGATGATGATGATGATGAAAACGGAATTTGTAATTTAAAACTGCAAAAATTGCTTTATTATGCTCAAGGTTTTTATTTAGCCCTATTTGAACAGCCCTTATTTGATTCACCAATTGAGGCATGGAGACATGGTCCTGTCTGTCCAGCGGTTTATCATCAGTATAAAAATCATGGTGGAAATCTTATTCCTGCACAGAAGAACTTTGAACCAACATCGCTTTTTAGTCAGCAACAAAAAGCATTTTTAGATGAAGTATATGAGGTTTTTGGTCAATTTAGTGCTTGGAAATTAAGAAACATGACTCATGACGAACCACCTTGGGCAAGCAACGAAATCAATGCGGGCGAGATTTCGGTAGATGAAATGGAAAATTATTTTAAAACACGGATTAAGTAAATGCCTAAGAAAAAGAGCATACTACAACATGAGAAGAATAAAGGAAAAAGACTTTCCAGCCAAGAACCTATTGATTATGACAACAAGCCACCGATTTTCTCATTAGAAAGACTCATGCCAGGACACTATTGTTTTTCTAATCTTGAACAGAAAGATAAAGCGGCTTTTGCTGAATCAATATTTAAAAGAAGAAATATTCCGTGGAAAGAAATAAAAAACTTACCTCGTCATGGACTTGGAATAGAAAAAATTTTCAAATCCAGTATCAAAACAGCACTTCCTCAGAATATTACTGAAGATTTTAACTATTTTCTTGCTTTTCGGTTTTCTGGTAAAAAGCCAATGATTGGCTATCGTGTTCATGAAATATTTTATGTACTTTGGTTTGATCATGATTTCACACTTTATGAACACTAATTAATTTCCACTACGAGTATTTTCATCGTTCCCAACGTCTGCGTTGGTATCTTATTCGCCCTTACAATGTGTGGCGACCTCTTCTAGACGTTCTGGCATTTGGAAGCTCTTTTATTGTTGTTGGGATAGCCATCTGGCTGAATTGAAAAGCTAAGTAGGTCGGGTTAGGTAAATGTCGGGTGACGTTATCACGCGACGCTTGATAAGCTAACCCGACCTACCATACTAACTCAACATTGTGGAAATGATTTTACGTTCCTTACCAAGTCCCCGTCACTTTTCGTTTAGTTTTTCTCAACCAATTAACCGACTTTATGTACAAGGGCTTTTCTAACCAGAACGATTTGGTTTTATAACCATATTGAGACATAATAGCCTCTGTTTCTGGTGGACAAGAGAGCCTTGGATGTAATCGAATTGTACTACGAGTGATTTTTCTCGCTTGATCAAGAATCGGTTGATCATACGTCACTTCCAGAAACTCAAACATCCTGACCATCTCACGTTGAGTCTGGCTAATCATATCTTCATATTTGACCTCCAGCATGGGTACTTCATTTTTGTCTTTTTCAAGTTGTATCCAACTTTCATATTGGCTCCATTGTTTGAGAATTTCTTTTTCAGACATACTTTTCCACAATAGATCGTCGGCTGGGAAATTTTTTGCACTTTTTACTACCGGAAATGGATGTCGAATCAGATGAATAAATTTAAAACCCGGAAAATGTTCTTTTGAAAACGGCACAATTTCTGGATCAATCTGTTGAAACGGCTTTTGATCCCCTATCCATAAGAGATTTTCTTTCTGTACTGGCTTTATTTTGCCAACCCCATTTTCCATAATCAATTTTTGGATGCACACAAAATTTTCAAAAGGGGTTTTCTCTTTGGAAAGTAAATCCCGATATTTTTCAAGTGTTCTATTCATACCTTTTGGCACATCATAAGGATAAGGTACAATATCTAAATCATTATGAAACCGATATAATATCCATAAGATATCAGATTCGTTAGACACAAAAATATTGGGGTGAAGATTCAATAAATGCATCAATTGGGTAGAACCACTGCGTTTATTGCCAACAATAAAAACGGCTTTCGTCATAAAGGATATCCTTTCATTAGGTTTAAAAAATTCTGATTCAGAACAAAAAAATCGGATTTCTTAAAGAGTAATTATCATATAATAAACCATTTCTTTTAAAATAATCAAATTATTATAATATGAAGACACTATCGACAGAAATTGCAAAACGCCGTACCTTTGCCATTATCTCTCACCCTGACGCGGGTAAAACCACGGTGACTGAAAAATTTTTGCTATTTGGCGGCGCAATTGCCCTTGCAGGCAGTGTTAAAGGGCGGAAGGCTGCCCGTCATGCCACCTCGGATTGGATGGCGTTGGAAAAACAACGTGGCATTTCTGTCACTTCTTCGGTGATGCAGTTTCCTTATCAAGGTATTGTGATCAATTTATTAGATACACCTGGGCATGAAGATTTTTCAGAAGATACTTATCGTACACTCACTGCTGTTGATTCTGCTTTGATGGTTATTGATTCGGCAAAGGGTGTAGAGACACGTACCATTAAGTTAATGGAAGTTTGCCGCTTGCGCGATACGCCGATTTTGACTTTTATTAATAAGTTAGATCGGGAAGGGCTTGAGCCGATTGATTTATTAGATGAAATTGAGGATGTCCTGAAAATCCGTTGCGCGCCTATTACTTGGCCAATTGGTATGGGCAAGCGTTTTAAGGGCATTTATCATTTTTTAGACAATAGCATCACCTTGTTCGCCGCCCAGAAAAATAGTATTGCTAATGAAGGAATGCAGTACGCTACACTTGATGACCCACAATTAGTAGGCGAATTGGGTCAAATGATGATTGATGAGCTAAAAGAAGAAATTGAATTGGTGCAGGGGGCGAGTCATCCCTTTGATTTAAAAGCATTTTTAGCGGGTGAGTTAACGCCTGTCTTTTTTGGATCCGCACTGAATAATTTTGGTATTAAAGCTTTGCTGGATGGTTTTATCAATTATGCACCGCCGCCACAATCACGCAAAACCATCAATCGCCTTGTCGCGCCTGATGAAGAAAAGTTTTCAGGGTTTGTGTTTAAAATTCAGGCGAATATGGATCCCGCTCATCGTGATCGTATCGCCTTTTTGCGGATATGTTCTGGACAATATCGTCAGGGCATGAAAATGCGCCATATTCGTATTAATCGAGATGTGCAAATCGCTAATGCTTTAACTTTTATGGCGGGGGAACGCCAGCATACGGAGGAGGCATGGACAGGGGATATTATCGGTTTGCATAATCATGGCACAATTCAAATTGGTGACACTTTTAGTCAAGGTGAAAATTTGAAATTTACGGGTATTCCCCATTTTGCCCCTGAAATTTTTCGACGCGCTCGCTTGCGTGATCCTTTGCGGATGAAAGCGTTGTTGAAAGGTTTACAGCAACTGAGTGAAGAGGGCGCAACACAATTATTTCGTCCTTTGAGTAATAATGATTTAATTTTGGGGGCAGTGGGGATATTACAGTTTGACGTGGTTAATTGGCGACTCAAAAATGAGTACGGGGTGGAATGTCATTTTGAACCTGTGCAAGTGGCGACGGCTCGCTGGGTGAGTTGTGAGGATGAGAAAATGTTGGAGGAGTTTAAGCGTAAAGCGTTTAATTACTTAGCTTTAGATGGTTCTAATCATTTAACCTATATTGCCCCGACGAAAATCAATTTATCATTGATAGAAGAGCGTTGGTCTGATATTCAGTTTTTTGCGACACGGGAACATTAAGGGGTTAAAGTTTATTGGAGTTCAACGCTTTAGCTTTGATCGTTTATTGGAGTTCAACGCTTTAGCTTTGATCGTTTATTGGAGTTCAACGCTTTAGCTTTGAGCGTTTTTTAGAGTTCAACGCTTTAGCAAGAATAGAATAGGTAGGAGCGAAGCAGCACCATTTCTCAATTAATACAAAACTGTTGCGGTGGGTTCACTCTACCCACCCTACATTCTTCGTTACGCTATCGCTCTGGATGGCTACGTTCGCTTGATTTAGTTAGCGTTCACAAACTCACTAGAATTTGCCTTGTCGAATACCCAATTCAATACATTAAACACCACTTGTAATTCTCTTGTCGCTGAGATTTTAACCGGGTCTTTAGTGAAGATATTATTCTCTAATTGACCAAACATCCAAACGTCCCCTGTAGTAACGACACCATAACCGATTTTTGCTCCTTGAATAGAAGCAGCATACATTTCCGCCAAGGTTTGAGCCCAACCTTCCTCCCAATTTTCCTTCTTGGCTTCCATAACACAAAGTGGTGGTATCCCCATTCCGCTATGTTTTGTTTTTCTGGCAATGAGATAATCTGGTTCACCAACCAAGCCTTTATCCTTATCTACATTATAGGTGACGTGCGACCAGATATAGAGCGATTTATACCTTGCACTTATCTGGGTTAAAATCGGCTTGATAATATCCTCGCAAATAGTCGCTTCGTTGATAAAACTCATACTATCATTTAGTCGTTTTGTAATTTCAGAGAAAGGATAATTTGGTATTTCAATATTCAGCATATCAATTATGCCCTTATCTATCACTTCAATATCGAATTTTCCTGCCACTTCTTCAATTGATTCAAATTGACCATAAGCCATTGATTTTCCTTATCATGTTTAAATTATTTCTGATATTTTAACATAACAGCCCGCTTTTTTTACCATTAATTTATTGTGTAAATTGGCGAAGGTTATAATAAGTGCTGAAGCACAAATTATCGGATATGATGGAGTCCAACGCTTTTGGTTGCTAGTAATTTGCTCACAGCCAAAGCTGAAGCATTCGAGGTTTCAGTTTTTTGAAGAAAAACTGAAACCTCGAATGGACTCCAAAAAGTATTGTAACTACTCAGTCTTGAGATTGCAAGGCTAACAACAAAATCACTTCTACAACGTTGCTTCAAACCTGACAGATTTTTAAAACCTGTCAGGTTTAGTTGTCGATTTTTTTTTCGTTCCTAATAGTCTGCTTTAGCAGACTTTAGCTTTCAGCCTTGAAATTGATTTCAATACTGACGATGATGCCTACCACCACGATGTCCAAAGGACATTTGAGTCAGTTCTTCCGAAGAGATTACACCATCTTGGTTAGTATCCAGGCGTTCAAACTTCTGCAATAACAGCGCATTTATTTCTATGCTAGAAAGCATACCATCACCATCCAGATCAAGCCGTGAAAACTTTCGTTCTGATCGGCTGCCATGTTTTCCAGCAGGTGGTTTACCCGCTTGAAATTCTTCTACACTCAGTGAACCGTTTTCGTCAGTGTCTAATTCAGCAAAATGTTCCGCTGCTCGTTCTTGATGAAGTTGTTCGCGAGTTTCTGATGTTTCATCTTGTGAGAACATTGGTTTTGAACCGCCGCAATGTCTTCCAACCGGTGGTTTGCCCGCTTGAAATTCTTCTACACTTAATGAACCGTTTTCGTCAGTATCTAACTCAGAAAAATGTTCTGCTGCCCGTTCTTGATGATGTTGTTCATGAGCTGTTGACATTTCATCCTGCGTTAGCAAACTATTACCATCAGCATCAGCGGCTGTGAACTTTTCAGTTAGCACTAATTGAACTTCTTCCCCGGAGATCGAACCATCTTGATTCACATCAAATTCTTCCAACAGCCTGTTTGTCCTATCGGTTGCAACGGCAGCCCCCATCGTCAAACTTAAAGCAATAGCACTTGACAAAGTCATGATTGTTTTCATAATAAATTACCCTCATTTCAATTAAAACAGTTAGTCTTGACAACTTAATTTTTAAATTGCCTTGTTAATATATAGAATAACACTACATTGTGATGAAATTGTGATGAAAAAATGTGATTAATGTGAAAATTAACGACTGAACCTGCACATCAATTAAATTCATCACTTATAGAAAATAATAGCAACCCATTGTGAAGATCATAAGGAGAAACTATGTGAACTTTGTGAAGAATGATAAGTGAACCTGCACATCAATTAAATTCATCACTATAGAAAATAATAGCAACCCATTGTGAAGTTCATAAGGAGAAACTATGTGGATTATGTGAAGAATAATGTGGAATCTAATGCATGAATAACAATAATTATTAGGAACAATTATGGAGAAAAAATGGAGAAAAAATGTGATTAATGTGAAGAATGATAAATCCCTATAAAAGGAGTTATAATAATTTCATTTTAACACCGGAGAAAGAATATGAAAATTAAGCTGTCCTACAAATTTTTTATCGCATTCTTGTTAACCAGTGTGATAAGTATTGTCTTAATGGTTGTCATCATGGATTTTTATCTTCACAAAAACTTTATAGGGTTTATCAATAAAATGGACATGGAAATACTCAATGAGCTTGATAACAGACTCCGTATAGAATATAAAACGGAGCAGGGGTGGGATAGATTAAGAAATAACCATCGTCTTTGGAAAAAAATGCTACGCGCTATTCATGACAGCAAAGAGTTTGATAGACCCCATCCGCCTCCCGATTTTAGGCGAAATGGTGAGAATAGAGGTAAGCGAAAATGGAGAAAGCCAAGAGGTGGTCCATTTCGGAGGATTGCCCTGTTTGACGCACAAAAAAATAGAGTCGTTGGTAATGATGCTCCACTCAAACACCATCAACTTCAACCCATTATCGTCGAAGGAAAAACAGTCGGATGGCTAGGAATGCACAAGATAAAACATTTATCAAGACCTCGGGAGATTGAATTTTTAAAACAACAAACTAATGTCTTCTATCTGATAGGCGGCTGTATTTTATTAATGACGGCTTTGCTTGCATGGTGGTTATCAAGACATCTGTTAATCCCTATTCAACAACTGATTAAAGGTACACAGGCATTAACTTCGCGTCAATTTAACACCAAAATTAAAATTCATTCTAATGATGAATTAGGACAATTAGCTGATGATTTTAATATGATGGCGCAAACACTTGAAAAGTATGAAATAATGCGGCAGCAATGGCTTTCTGATATTTCCCATGAACTGAGAACCCCTTTATCAATTATGCGTGGCGAAATTGAAGCGATGCAAGATGCTGTTCGAGAGTTCAATCATGAAGCCTTGGATTCATTACATTTTGAAGTACAGCGTATGAGTCGGCTTGTTGATGATCTTCGAGAGTTATCATTAGCAGACACCGACACATTGTCTTTTAAAACAGAACCCATTAATCCACTACAAATTTTGCGAGAAACATTAAAATTATTTCATACTCGGTTGGCGCAACATCACATTTTTGTAGAAGGGCATTTGCAAGCAGATAGCATTTTGCAAGGTGATGCTGATCGATTGAGTCAATTATTTTCCAATTTACTGGAGAATACATTACGCTATGTCGATTCGCCCGGCACTTTAAAAATTGGGTATGAGCAGACAAAAAATCAGCTTTCTCTCAGTTTTATCGACTCAGGGCCAGGCGTACCAGAAGAGTCCATTGGACGATTATTTGATCGGCTTTATCGGGTAGAACAGTCAAGAAATCGAGCCAAAGGGGGCAGCGGTTTGGGCTTGGCTATTTGCAAAAATATCGTAGAAATGCACGGGGGCGAAATCACAGCGACTAATGTACCATCAAGTGGACTTTGGATTAAAATCGTTTTTCCTTTGCTTAAATAGAACAACGCTATGATAAAACAACATATTCTAATTGTAGAAGACGAAATCAAAATTGCCCAATTACTCCGTGATTATCTGATAAAAGCGGACTATATGGTTTCTTGTCTGGAACAAGGAGATGAAGTTATTCCTTATGTCAGACAAACACCACCGGCATTAATTTTATTGGATATCATGTTGCCGGAAATGAACGGCATCGCCGTTTGTCGGGAACTCGGAAAATTTTCAACGGTTCCTATTATTATGATTACAGCAAAGGTAGAAGAAGTTGATCGGTTGCTTGGTTTAGAATTAGGTGCTGATGATTATATTTGCAAACCATTTAGCCCCAGAGAAGTTGTGGCGCGTGTCAAAGCGGTTTTGCGAAGAACACATCCCGAGCCTGTGGAAGAAGGGAAAAAATTGATTGTTGGGACAATTGCACTAGATGAAAAAACCTATCAGGTGAATATTGAAGATCAGGTATTAAAATTGACACCCAGTGAATTTACCTTATTAAAACTCCTGTTAGCGCGTCCGAACCACGTATTTTCCCGTCAAAAATTATTAGAACTGATGCGGGACTATTACTTTGATGGCTATGAACGTACCATTGACTCGCATATCAAAAATTTGCGTAAAAAGATCGCAATCCAACTGCCTAATAAGGAGGTCATCAGCACCATTTATGGTATTGGCTATAAATTGAATTTTCCTTGGTAAGCCTTTTTAGCATTAAAAAAATCAAAACCTATTGTAACTACTCAGCGGTTAGCCTTGAAATCAATTGCAAGGCTAAAGTCTGTTAAAACAGACTCATTTCGATGTTTAAGTTTTTCTTCTATACTGCACGCAGGTATAACTTAAACTCTGATGTTACGCACTATGTATGTTTCCAAGATGTTTAAGCGATTTTTGAAAAAATCGGATTTCTAAGTAAGCGGCGAAACGATGTTTAAGCGATTTTTGAAAAAATCGGATTTCTAAGTAAGCGGTGAAACGATGTTTAAGCGATTTTTTCAAAAATCGGATTTCTAAGCTCGAATAGAATCGCTTTGCGTAACATCAGTTAAACTTTTAGGTAGGGTGGTTTCGAGGTTTTAGTTTTTTGAAGAAAAACTAAAACCTCGAAAAAGTCTTTTTCGTGCAACGGCTTCCTCATTAGAAAAGTTTTTCAGGCAAAAGTTTCGCTGAGCGAAACTTTTGCCTGAAAGTTTGTTCCCGCGCTAAGTATACTTAAACCTCGAAATGAATTTAGCTGGCTTTAGCCTGCTTTAGCTGTCAGCCTTGAGATTTATCTTA
Source organism: Thiotrichaceae bacterium (assembly GCA_029939505.1). Lineage (GTDB taxonomy): Bacteria > Pseudomonadota > Gammaproteobacteria > Beggiatoales > Beggiatoaceae > QNES01. The sequence goes on from JAOZSV010000035.1 coordinate 22,214, forward strand.
AGGCGGAGTAGTGACTTAACGGGAAGTTATTTCGTCATCATTCCTTATCATTCCTTACTGTTGCCTTCTCGTTCAAATAACGAATCAACGGATTGGCTTTTAAAATCCTGTCATAGACAAAATAGGCAAAGACCAATCCAGCAATAAATCCGCCAATATGGGCAACCCAACTGACACCAGGCACCCCGGCGATCATTGAGAATACATTAATTCCAATCCAAATCACAAAATAAAAAATGGGGGAAATTTTGAATTGAAAAACGAAGAGCATAAACGTCAATCTCGCTTTCCGAAAGATATATACATAAGCCGCCATGATACCTGAAATGGCACCACTTGCCCCTACGAGAGGCATATTAGTGAATCCCCCAAAGGAGAGTTCATAGCCCACATGCACCAGTCCAGCAACTAAACCACAGAACAAGTAAAAGAGGGGAAACATAATACGTCCCATCGCGTCTTCAACGTTATCTCCCAGTATATACAGGAAATACATATTTCCAAGTAAATGTCCCCACCCCCCATGTAAAAATTGATGGGTCAACAAGGTGACAAACCAGTTCAATGCCCCAATCTCTTGTGGGATTAATCCCCAGGTGTTGAATAAAATCTCTGCGGAAGTGTTGGTATTCATCACTGGGAATATCAGTAGCGCATTTAAGACGACCAATATGACAGTAATGAGGGGGAAATTTCGGGGTTTAATGTTGAATTCAACCGGCAAATGGAGAAAAGCTTGAAACAGCCAATTTCCCCAAGTCGTTTTCTTTTTAATTCTTTCCTCCGCATCAGGAATTTCATAAAATATTTTGGCGTGATCTAATTCCCCCTGATCCAACCAAATCCCATTGCAAGAAGAGCAAATATCAATTTTTAAATCACTGTCTTTTTCAAAAAAGATGAGTGACTAATGATTCCTTGCAATGGGGACAACGTTTTTGGCTTTCACCAACGGATTGCCCTAAATTTTCAACAATGGGACCTTCACGAGGATAATTGGGATCGTAGGAACGCACGATTTTATCCAACTCGTTCTGATCAAACCATAAGCCTCCACAATGCACACAGGCATCAATTTCAATGCCCTCCTCAGAACGTATTGGTTCTAAGAGATGGTGACGACAATGGGGACAATTTAAAGAAGCCATATCAATTTTCCTTTTCTGAATCAGAATTTTCAGAATTTGAGAATTTTTAGAATAATTAGAACAGGATTTAATCACTTCCGACACTTTTAAACCAAACCTGACAGGTTTTCTTCAAACCTGTCAGGTTTAGTTTCGGGTTTTTCCGTGCAATCCTGATTGAAACGAGTTTATAACAATGTTTTGGTATATGCGATATAACCTTTGTATTCTTCCAATTGAGTCAGATCATATAACGCTTGCCAGAAGGCGATGGCTTGGGTGTGCATGGCTTTCGCTTGTTGTTTTCTTTGCCGATTAGCGGTGATTTCGTAAAACGGTTTTTTTTGTGCTTGGTAAACTTCACCCAATTTGTGGTAAGAAATCGCTAACGCTTTTTTCATTTCAAGTTCTTTCGGATTCAAGTCAAAGAATTCTTGAAATAAATCAATTTCTTTTTCAAAAAATATCTGTGCTTTTTCGAGATTTCCCAAAATCTGATGAATCTCGCCTAGTTTTCCATAGGATAAAGCCCACCTGCCTCTCAAATCCTCATTTTCTGGATTCGATTTGTGGATTTCTTGAATTAAATGATGATATAACTGAAAGCATTCTAGTGCTTTTTCGATTTGCCCTAAAGCCTGATAAATATCGCCTCTTGTTCCTTGAGAGATAAACAGTTCGTTCCTAAAAAATTTCTCTTCCGGGTACTCTTCATAGAGTGCTTTAAATAAATAAATCCCTAATTCAAAGAAGGGCAGTGCTTTTTCGATATTATCCAAAGCCTGATGAATCTCGCCGAGTTTTTTATAAGAGCTGGCGAGTACATGTTTAAAAGGCTTTTTTTGCGGGTACGATTCATGGAGTTCTTTAAATAAACGGGTTCCTAATTCAATGAGCGTCAATGCTTTTTCGAGTTTGCCCGAAACATGATAAAAATCGCCCATTTTTCCGCAAGAGATCGCCAGCGCGTTTTTGAATTCATTATTTTTCGGATTCGATTGATAGAGTTCTTGACTTAATTGATAAGATAATTCAAAGAACATCAGTGCTTTATTGGTTTTCTCCAAAGTATGATAAACATCGCCTCGTTTTCCATAAGAGATCGCCAAATCTTTTTGAAAAAGTTCACTTTTCGGATATGATTTGGTGAGTTCTTTAAATAAGTCGTTTTCTAATTCAAAGAATTCGAGTGCTTTATCAAGTTCGTTTAAAGCATTATAATGAATATCGCCTAGTTTTCTATAAGAGATAGCCAGCTTGCTTTTCAAATCCACACTGTTCAGATTCGATTGAGAGAATGCTTTAATTAAATCGGCTTCTAATTTAAAGAACGTATCTGCTTGGTCGATTTCGCCCAAAGCCTGATGGATTTCGCCTAATCTTTTATAAGAGGCAACGAGCTTGTTTTTCAAATCGGTCGTTTTCGGATTCGATTTAGCGCGTTTTTTTCTTAATTTCATTTGTTACCTTTTCCAATGCCAGGTTTTTAAAACCTGGTGTTTTATTGATTTGAACTAAAGCCTCACTGCCATTAAGTATTTATTGGAGTCCAAAGCTTCAGATTTGGATGATTTCGCTTAAATATCAAACACTTCCAAATCTGAAGGTTTGGACTCCACTTCCAAATCTGAAGGTTTGGACTCCAAGGCTTAATTTAATTGAAGTGTAGGGTGGGTAGGAACGAAGTGGAAACCCACATTTCAGCAAGCGTCGTTCTCAAACAAACCACGCAACCAAACCCAATAAAATCAACAACGGTAATTTTATTGATAATACCGTACCATTTTTCAGTTTAACACTAAAAAAGTATTTTCTCATTCAGACGATTATGGGGTACAATTGTTTTCATTGACGATATCAATATCTGATACTCGACTATCAAGTTTTTTAACAACCAGTATTCAAAACACAATAACGACAAGCACAATAACGATAAGCACTATAACTACAAGGATTATTTATAAGAAAGGATAATCACTCGGTATTTATTAATGCCTTTGATTTATAATCGTTTTTTATCTATCCTTTCTTATTTTATCTATCCTTTCTTATAAATAATCCTTGTAGTTATCGTTATCGTTTAAAAAACTTGATAGTCGAGTGATAGTAATGAATAGGTTTCTTCAAAATATTCTAATATGGAAAAATTCAATGACAGAAATCACCGCAAAAATTTTAGATTCGACTCATTTGGAATTGAGTCAACCTCTTTTTTTTCATCAAGGGAATATTATTTCAATTTTCATCCCTGATGTTGTCGAAAAAAATGTAGAAGAAAATTTATGGATTGAGGCCAGCAAGAATCATTTTTTAGCTGCTTATGATGAAGGGGATGCCATTTATGACAAATTATAATTTTGGAGAGGTTGTTTTGGTGGCATAATTGTAGAATTTTTCTGCTGTTTGGGTTTTCATATTATTGAAAAACCTCTGAGGTTTCCAAAACCTCAGAGGTTTGGCTCTTTGTGTTAAATGTGATAATATAACAAACCTTGATATTTATTTCAAAGCGAAGAAGCCCTTCTCTATTTAACCAGATTCACTTTGGAGAACAACCCATGAAAAAAGTTGCTTCATTACGTTATGGTGTTATTTTTAAAAAAGCGTTTTCTAACCCGGATGTTTTTAAAGCCTTCGTGAAAGACTTTATTGGCATTGAACTTAAAATTAACCAAGTTGAAACGGAAAAAGAATTTTCCCCAATCATTGGCAAAGTGGAGTCCCGCTTTGATTTATTTGCGGAAGATATTGATAATCGGGTTATTGTTGATATTCAGCATGTTCGTTATGGCGATCATTATGACCGTTTTTTGCATTATCACTGTGTTGCTTTGTTAGAACAAATTGCGAGTTCGACAAACTATCGTCCAAATTTGAGGGTGTTTACGATTGTGGTTTTAACTTCTGGTGATAAGCACAAAGTTGATATGACAACAACTGACTTTGCGCCCAAAGATAACAAGGGTAATCCTTTAAACGAACTTCAACATAAAATGATTATTCTCTCTCCGAAATATGTCACGGATGAGACACCGGAACCATATCGTGAATGGTTATTAGCGATTGCAGACAGTTTAGATGAAGAAGTCGATGAGACGGCTTATCAACGCAAAGAGATACGCCAGGTTTTTGATTTGATTGAACAAGATTTAGTTTCGCCGAAAGAACGTTTTCAAATGAAAGACGAGTATGGCATGGAAGAGCTTCAACAGGATAAGTTTGAACAAGGGCAACAGACTAAGGCGTTAGAAATTGCTCGTAGCCTATTAGCCAAAGGCTTTGATCCGGCTACCATTGCCGAAATCACGGGTATTTCTGCCGATGAGTTAGCCGCTATCTCATTTTAAGGGCAGGAGGGCAGATTTGGAATCCAAACCTTCAGATTTGGAAGTCTTTGATTCTAAACGAAATTTTCCAAATCTGAAGGTTTGGATTCCAATAAATATTCCTTACACTCGATCATCAAGTTTTCTCGTTTTCGAGGTTTTTGTTTTTTCTTCAAAAAACAAAAACCTCGAAACCAAACAATAACTACAAGGATTGTATATAAGATTCGAGGCTTACAGTTTTTTCTTTAAAAAAACTGTAAGCCTCGAATGGGTTGGATAGAGGTTATGCTCGTTTTTAATCCCTTCCTGTCTCCAACCTGATTGTTAGGATTTTTAATCCCTTCTTATATACAATCCTTGTAGTTAATCGAGTTAAACAAACCACGCAACCAAACCCAATAAAATCAACAACGCTATTTTTATTGAGAATACCGTTTCGTTTTCACTGGCAATCGCAAGGGAAAAAACCAGATCATTAAACCCACTAACCACCAGCCACTTACCCAATCCAACCAATATAAACCACCAAAGAGAGTAATAAGAGATGTTTGGATCATAGGCGCGTAAGAAGCCATTTTTGCTTGTAAATGTACTTTCTCCGCGTTTTCTGCTTTCTCTTTGTGACTGTCTAATTGAGTAGTTTGATACAGTTCTTGACGCAAAGTCATGTAATTTTCATACAGGGCAACCACTTCTTGTTTGTTTTGCCGAATAGCGGTGATTTTGTAAAACGGTATTTTTTTAGCTTGGACAATATCCCCCAATTTTGAGTAAGAAACAGCTAAACCATTTTTCAGTTCAACGTTTTTCGGATTCGATTCATAGAGTTCTTTAAATAAATCGGTTGCTTTTCCTATATATTCAAGAGATTTATCTTGATTACCCCGTTTTAAATGAAAATCTCCTAACATGCCGTAAGAATTAGCCAGATCGTTTTTCAAACGCTCATTTTTCGGAGTCGATTCTTATATATTATTATACCACATCTTCAATGTGGTATGAAATCGGGGGTGACGACTTTTCGGAGGGGACTCATAAGTGAAAATTTGGGGTTGTTGTTTGGTTTTATTAAACTGATCCAAAGCGATGTGAAACTCTTCGATTGTAAAATCACCTGCTTTCGTACAAAATAACGCGACAAAAATATCGCAGGCTCGAATCGCCTCGTTATATTTATCTTGCAATCGCGTTGGCGACATCGCATTACTGATACTGTTTTCCCAAACGATAACCTCAATAAACAGATTCTCCTTGTGCAGAGATTTATTTCGCTGGTAAATAAAATGCTCAAACTGGCGGCGTTCTGATTCTAACTCCCCAGAAGACGCGAGAAAGATTTTTATTTTTGACATAAATGCCCTTTTGTTAAACCTTCTGTTTTAATGTTTTTTGGAAGAACCTCTCTAAAGAGGTTTGGCTGCCTCGAAAAACCTCAGAGGTTTCCAAAACCTCTGAGGTTTGGCTGCCTCGAAAAACCTCTGAGGTTTCCAAAACCTCAGAGGTTGGGCTCCTTAATGGTATTACCCACTCTAATATGGTTAACAATGTGACGGGGCAACATCTTTAATAACGAGCCACGAGTTTCTGTATTCCTGATACTTGGACATTCCAGCAATAAATTTATGAGAGTTTTTTTGTCCATTTTTTTTAACAACTACAAGGATTTTATATAAGCAAGGATAAACCGAATTTGAAAATGTTTTGTAACGACTCAGTCTTAATTGTATTCTAAAAAGAGCAACAAAGCTAAAGCGTTGTACTCCAAAAAGAGCAACAAAGCTAAAGCGTTGTACTCCATTTTTCTCGTTCCCACGCCAGCGCGTCAATGCCATTAAGTGAAGCCTTGGAGTCCATTCGAGGTTTGAGTTTTTTTTTCAAAAAAACTCAAACCTC
>JAOZSV010000007.1:0-29972 GCA_029939505.1 Thiotrichaceae bacterium
TTCTTTTGAGCGGTTTGTTGGAGGTCGGGGGAGAGTCCGCAGGCTTGTTTGATTGCGGTATCTAATGCGGTTCTTACTAAGCTAGTCAGTAATATGGCACATCGTTCTCCAATATGCTTTTGATTTTTTCGTAATTTGTTATTAGCAAGTGCAAGAACATAAGAACGAATCAAATTTCCAATTACCAATGAATCATAAATGGAGATTTTTCTACCTTGGTAAGGACTGTTTTTAGCAACGACTTCTACCAAGTTTGTCTCCATGCTCCAACTCCCGTCAATAAACGGTTTTAGCGTTTTTGGAGGCCAGTTTGTCGCCATGCGATTTAAGTGCATGTGATCGACTCCTAACAAGTCCGCAGTTCCACGTTCACTCATAACCGCAGTATCATCATTTAACACATAGCCATCACAAACAATGCCTGGTATCAACTCGACTTTTCCATAATAGACTGCTTTTCGTTCGGTCATAAAAATACCTCTCTGTAAATGAAATGTCTCTCTAGTTTAGTACAACGGATTTTAGAATGCAACGGATTTATTCTGAGACAAGCGATTTTTTCAAAAAATCGGATTTCTAATTAATGGGTTAATATTAAAGGGCATTTCTTGCCCAAGCTGTTCCAAATCATACAATCTAACCGTCGTACCGGGTTTCGCTTGCAAAATGCCGTTGAAAAGTGTTTCCAAATTGATTTTGTGGTGAAAGCGAACTAAGCTATACTTTTGAGTAATCAATTTCTCCCGCACTTTTTCTTGTTCATCATCATAATAGCGGTGGCAATAACCGTTGCATTCTAAAACCAACATCAGTTTTGCCACGAAGAAATCCACTTTGTATGAACCAATCGGATAGTTGAAATGTAAATCAAAGCCCTCAAAAACGTTGGACAACACTTCTCGCCATTGCACTTCCAAAGAAGTACTCGGTTTAGCGAAACTACCTATTTCCCCAAACACCTTTTTCTTGAGTTCGATGCCAACGACACTATCCATTCCCAAAGCGATTTTAGTGACTTCATCCAAGTGATATCCATTCATCTGTGACGCTTTTTCTCGTTCCCAACCTCTTCGTTATGAATGCCTATCGTGACGCTTCTGCGTCACAATTGGAACGCTAAAACGTTGTATCTTCTTGACACTGTGGTGGGTGAAACAAGAAAAAAACTTGTAAAATACGTCAATGACGTATATAATAAATCACTACTAATTTTATAGGAACAAACTATGAACTTCAAGACAACAAGCATTTTCGATAAGAAAATTAGTAAATTACTTTTTGAAGACGAATACGCTAAAATGCGTCAAGCTATAAGTGATAATCCCGATCTTGGAGTAATTATGAAAGGAACGGCTGGTGTTAGGAAAATGCGTTGGGCTATAAGACATCGTGGAAAAAGTGGTGGTGCAAGAATTATCTATTATTGGCACAATCCTAAAACAGAAGAAAACGAAATTTACTTGCTATTTGCCTTTTTAAAAAACGAGCAAGAAAACCTGACAGGTAAACAAAAGTCAGAACTTAAAAAATTCATAGAAAGTGAGTATCAAAAAAATGACTAAAACAATGAGTGATGAAACTTTTGCAGAGTTAATGCAAAGTGTAAAAGAAGGTGCTAAAATTTTACGCGGAGAATTACCGCCGGCGAGTGAATTTGTACATACTCGCACCGATGTCAAAGCAATTCGTGAAAAGGTTGGACTTTCCCAACAAGAATTTGCCAATTTATTGTGTATTAGTAAACGTACCTTAGAAGGATGGGAACAAGGGCAAAGAAAATTAACTGGTCCAGTACGCGCCTTATTGACTATTTTTCAGAATGCCCCAGAATATGCTATGAATGCTTTGCATGGTTATCGGTATTGATTTCAATCATGAGAAACAGGTAACCACAAGGGATTACCCCCTACGAAACCTCTTAAGAAATCCGATTTTTCAAGAAAAATCGGATTTCTAAAATCATTCGTTTGAAGCCAAATCAACAACAGCACAAATTGCCCCAAAAACATCATTTAAATGATCAATAGTCACTCTTGAAGCATTTTTAGTGAATAAATGCCCTTTTAATTTTCCAAATTGCCAAACTTCAGCATCAGTCACGATTCCATAGATAGATTGTTCTGAATTATCATTAATTTGTTGAGCGGCGACTAATTCTGCCAAACATTGTCCCCAGCCTTTTTTAAAATCATTCTGTTTCGCTTCAACGATCAAAATAAGTGGATTGCCTAAAACATTTTTTCCAAGCTCTGAACGTTTCGCAATCATATAATCAGGCGTACCAACTAACATTTCACTTGCCGAGATTGACTTATGACTCCATAACGCATATTGTTTCACAGACTTTTTACACACTTCACGCAAAATCGGATAAATGACATTTTCACACCTTGAGGCTTCAGAACTGAATATGTCAAAATGTTCGTTGACAAATTCATATTCTGAAATGAAATGCTTTGGTAGTTCAATCGGCGAGAACCTTAAAAAATCTTTTTCTCGCATTTTTATTTGGTATTCTTTCTGAACTTCATCAGCTGATTTAAAATCGGTAAAAGCCATTTTTTTTGAATTCAATGGTGAATGATGAATGGTGAATGGTGAAATTATTCATCATTCACCATAGCTATCTACTGCATTTAGTCATGGTCAGTACCGAAGCATAAATTATCGGATATGATGGACTTCAAAAAGTATTCAAACTTATGCTTCAGACTTAGGTTGAAACGGTTATAATTCAATTAAGGATTGGTATTATTTCCAACGATAAAGGTTCGCTTATTAGACTTAGGAAAAGTTTTTACATTGTCAATTTTTCCGTTGTATTCAATATCGACTCCCGCAAAATGACCCACTTTGAGATTAAACGGTGGGATGCCTTCCAACGATAATATCTCACCCGTTTTACCAATGCCCTGATACAGCTTTTTTTTCTCTTTATCGACGATTCTTATCCATGCCCTATCTTTAAAATGGATTCGTAATATTTGCTCTGGGTTGGTAGAAGTCTTAGTAGATGTTTCTGTTGCAACAAGAATATCTTCCTTTGGAGCAGTTTGAGGAGCAGTAACGATTGGCGGAACGATCTCAGATTCTGCGATCTTATCCACCGTTTGAGCCATTGGTGGAACGCTCTCAGATTCCGCAAGTGAATGGATGTCTGAAGGAGACCATGTTTCTTCACGCGATTGGTAAATATAGTTTGTCGTTGGATAAAATTGCCACGTCAAAATCATTAAAGTGATGACAGCCATAAATGTTCCAACGAAAGATAATAAAAAACCTTGTTCTAAAGTGTTTCGCTTCACTTGAGGCTTTATTTGGGGTTTCACAGGCGATAGCGTGGGTTGTTGGTTAATCATTGTCTCAAAAGAGTCCATCATAGATTCTTGCGGAATTTTCTGCAATTTAGCATAATTACGCAGGTAACCACGGACAAAAACGCTAGGCGGCAATCCATCATATTTATCTGCTTCAAGTGCTCTAATCACACCCGTTTCTAAGAAAAGCTTTTTGGCGGCATATTTAACTGACATTTTGCTTTCTTCACGCGCATTGCGTAAGAGATTGCCAGGTGAAGACTGTATGCTTTTTTGCGAAACGTTATTTTTGAAGTCATCGTGAGCCTTGCTATTGTTATTCATATCGCCTTCACGCTTCTCACAGTCTTCTTCATCGCAAACAGAAATCCCATTATTTAGTTCTGATTCGTTACGTTCTTTCATGTCGTCGCACTCAACTTGTGTTTTTATATTCATATCACCTCACTAATAATAAATTAAATGTGGAAATTTGGGATGAAATAACCCTACTGGTCTGCTTTGCAAAAGTCATACCCAGCTATTCTGCATCTACTTTATTTCTACTGGTGCTTGATAAAAACCCCATTGGTTGTTGACTGTTGTTTATGTACTGAAGCAGAAATTATCGGATATGATGGAGTCCAAAACGTATTAAAACTGATGCTTCAGTCGTATCTTCTCTAAATTCGGTGGTACATGACTTTCGACCATTTCAAAAAAACTCAATATTTCATGGTGACGAATTTTCTGATCACATTTTTCAAATTCAACACAAATTTCAGTAGGCACAACTCGTTTTCCATCTTTGATTGTGCTTTTGACTCGAAGACGACTTATGGTTTGGTGATTCCGAAACGGGGTTTTGACTTATGATATATCTGGCTCAAAATAACCATTGTGATGGACAGAGATGGGATTTTCATGACAAAATGGAGTTTTTCTGGTTCCCACGCGCCGGCGTGGGAACCGATTTTCGACGCGCCAGCGTTGAGCGGAAACGATAATGGAATTTTTTCGTTGCCACTTCAGGTTGAACAGATCGCATCATTTCTTTTGTGACAAACTCAGGCATTCTGATGAGCAATTTCCAATGCCACTCACTTCTTGGGATTTCTAAAGCCGGTATATTTCCTTCAACCCACCACAAACCTTCTAATTTAGGCACGCCAAAATCATTATCTTGTTCTTTACAGATTTTCTTGATTCCGTATGCCAATGGATATAGGGCTTCCACTTTGCTGACAAATAATTCTCCGGCTGGCTCTCCCTTGCCCTCAATTGCTAAGTAATTAGCCATCCCGAACTCAACGATTTCTGGTTTCTTCCCTGCCTTAATAGTAAGACTTGTACTCTTTTGTTAAATCAAGTTTCGACATTTGCTGTTCCTTTTGATGATTTATAGATTTTTTTATAATAGCATATTAGCTTAGATAATATAAATTCAATGACAAAAACGTGTATAATATAAATGTGATCATTTAACTAATAACTGAGTAATTAATATACAAAAGCAGAAAATGTCTATTAAGTCAGGAGAAAAAGCTTATGCCAAGAGTTCAAATTCAAAAAGTGGGCAACTCGGCCGCTTTATTATTGACTGAAGAAATAATGAAGTTACTAGCCATTCATATCGGTGATGAAGTTGAGATAAGGCGAGAAGATCGAAATATAATTATACAACCGTCGGATGAAATTTTACGGCAACAAAAGCTTAAAGAAGTGACAAATGATGTTTTTGAACGTCGTAAAAGTGCTTACCAGAAACTAGCGAAAGGAGTTTCTTGAATGTCAGCCATGCTTTTTCTGCGTAAAAACGAACTCATTGAGATTCATAAAAGATTAATAGAAGAATTTGGTGGCACTCATGGTTTGCGCGACGAAGGCGCATTGGAATCGGCGTTGGCTGCCATTGAAAATCGTGCCTATTATGAAAATGCTGATATTTCTACATCTGCAGCCACTTATGCTTATCATCTGACTCAAGCTCATGCTTTTATTGATGGTAATAAGCGTATTGCTGCTGCCGCTTCGGAAATATTCCTTGAAATTAATGAAGTTAAATTGAGCCATGCGACAAATGACCAAATATTTGATTTATTTATGGATATTGCCGCAGGAGACGTATCAAGACGTAGAGTTGAACAGATTTTTTCACAATGGATCGTTGGTTAAATTACTCAAAAAGTAGATGCACATTTGCAAACAATATTAATTTTTCGATGTGCCTTATTTATAGCGTTTCCCGATTAGGTACATTACAAAAATAGCAAAAAACCTTGAAGGTTTCCAAAACCTTGAAAGTTTCGTGTAAAAAACCTTCAAGGTTTCCAAAACCTTGAAGGTTTCGTGATGTCATTTATTCAATCGGGAAATGCTATAGTGAGGGCAGTGAAACGATCCACTCTACGCGATCACTTTAAAACGCCCAACTAAAACCAATACTCAGTGAATGTATCGTGTCTGTCTCATCACCAAATATCATATCATTTCTGTAAGTGATAAAGGGCTTAAATGGGATATGATTGTCAGGCTCCCAACCAAGATTTGTCGTCAATCCAATCACATTATCCGAATCTACTCCGTAATCAAAATAGCCAATCGTACCAATTGACATATTGAACCATTTAAATAAGCGTTGTTCTAAAACGATTCCAATTGCCGAAAATGATTCATCGTTCTCGTCAACAAATTGGGTGAGTTCTAATCCATATCTTCTCTTATCTGTGGCGGGAAGTAAAATACGCCCACCATAATGATAAACACTTTCATCTTCAATATACCCATACCCAAAATGTGGTCTAACAATAACATTGGTTTTGGTTTCGGGATATTCTAATGTCTGATTCAAGTTATCAAGGCGATAGCCATGTTTGCCACGATATAACTCATTTTTCAGATCAAACATGACCGTTTTTGAATCTCTGTATTTGACATAAAACTGTTGTTTATCAAGAACATACACATTTGACCATAATGTTATTTTTTGAGAAACGGTTGCTAACAGGTTTTGAACATCGGCTACGGAGTAAGTGGTTTTTAAACTATTTCGTACCGTATTATACCGCGCAAAAGAAGTTTTACTCACGGAGCTCAGATTTTGATTTGCAACATAATGATTTGTCATCACCTGAGAGCGATTAATGTCTCTGGTGATTTTCATCTCATTATCAACATATTCAACGATTGCCGAATCGCCATTTTTATCCACAATCTTATAATGCACCAGTGGATTCCCCAAAAAAACACCAAAAACGACAGTATATTGGGGAAATATCTGCAACGCTTCATCAACAGTTTGGGCTTTTTCCAACACTATCCTCACCAATTCTAAACTCTTTCTGATTGGCTTCACAAGCGAAAGAGGCGTATTTGTATCCGGCACAGCCGTAACTGCGATGAATAATCCTTTGTCATTGATGCCCTCATAAGGCATATCCACGCCAATTTGTTCAAGGATAGATAAGCCATTGCTGGTATCAGTTGCTGGAATAAACCAAATTTTGCCACCCGTTGTTTCCCAGTCAAAATTTCTGCCGACTAAAACTTGATCATTCTGATCTGTGACATGAAAAATAGTACAGGCAAACGCTGATGATGAATGTAAAGAGATTACCAATGTTAGCGTATAAATAGCTAATATATTAAGTGTTTTCATTTTGTCTTTTAAACTCCAAATCGTTTTGATAGACTTCCAATAACCTCATTAGCACAAAACCACCCACTCATGATTGCTCCCGTAAACCCGCCTCCCGGATTTGTCCATGCTGACGCAAAATAAAGCCCTTTCACCTTCGATTTTACCGGTATTCTGAAAGGACCAGATTGTTTTGGTATTTGTGCATAACCATAAGCGGTGCCATGAGGGTTTAGCGTATATCTTTTAATCGTCTTCGGAGTCCCTATTTCACACCATCCAATTTCCTTATCTATGCCGGGTATGAGCTTCTCCAATTTCTCCCGAAAAATTTGAGCCACTTGAGATTTTTTGGCTTTGTATTCCTCGGAACTCAAATTTTCCCAATCGGAAAGATAGTCAATCGTACAAATCACCCCAACACTTTTACCCGCAGGAGCCAGCCCAGATTCTATTTGACTATAATCAACAAAAACATAGCCTCTGTCAGCAAAACAACCGTGATAATTCGCTGGAATATCTTGCAATGTCTTGATACTGTCATCAAATACAAACGTGGAATAGTGTTTATTCCCTAACGCCTTTGGCTCTTTATTAAAGCCAAAGTAAATGGTGAGGATTGAACACGCTTTCTGCAAGTTCTTGACTTTATTCGCTTGAGCCTGCCTATTTTTCTCTGGAAGCATATCAACCACATTGGGAATAGCAGCATTGGCGATAATGACTTTTGCGTGAGCATTCATTGTCTTTGTAGCACTTTTGCGATTTTGCTTGTAGTTCACACCAACCGCCCTCTCATTTTCTACGATAATGCCAGTCACCAAATGTTGAAGTAAAACTTCGCCCCCATTGTCTTTTATGACTTTCGCCAAATAGTCAGACAGCTTTTGGGAACCCCCTTTTATGTAGGTACCCCCTTTATAATATCCCGCTTGGGCAACAGCGAAGTAGATAAGTGACATACTATAAGGATCATCGTGATAGTAGCCAACGTTGGCGGCTAAAATGAGCTTTAAATCCTCGTTGTCTATAATCGAATCCAGATATTTTCCCAAAGTAGCATAACTATTAAAAGCCAGATTTGGGAAGATAACTGGAAATATCGGCATGAGCATATCAAGCTTCCACCGACGACACCATAAAGGAAAAGTCCTATTCGCCTCTTTTCGTATCGCAAAGATTTTGCGAAAAAACTTCTTAATTCCTTTTGCTTCTTCTGGAAATTGGTTAGTCAACAATTCGATGGCTTGCCCTGCATCATCTGGAACAACAACGTCCATCCGATTGTTTTTAAAACGGTAAAACTCTGGCAATTTTAAAAACGCCACATTTTCAAAAACGCCCAAATCCTTAAAAATGATTTGCTTGGGATCAGTCTCATCATAAAGTCCATCCATTTCATGGAGTCCAACTTCCATAGTGAACTCATTCCTTTCAAAGGTAGTGGCACAACCGCCGGGGATATTATGTTGTTCGATAAGCAGAACTTGTTTACCTTCTTTTGCCAGTTTGGCACCTGCAACAAGTCCACCCAAACCACCGCCGATGATAATGGCATCGTAATTTGGCATATTTTTTTCCTCTTCAATAATTTATGTGTTTTTTTTCTGGTTCCCACGCGCCGGCGTGGGAACCGATTTTCGACGCGCCAGCGTCGAGCGGAAACGATAATGGGATTCCCACTCCAATGTTTGAATCAGAATTTTCAGAATTTGAGAATTTTCAAAATGAAAAATACTATTAACTTATTGATTTAATTGTATTTAATTTTCATCCAGAAACGCAGATTTATTTATCGCTTCGCTCGAAATGACACAGTATTTGAGTTTCCGGATGGACACTATTTAGAAAATATCATCATATTTTCTTTCAATCGCCAATACTTCATCATCGGTTAATAGAACAAATTCTTTTTTTCTAGCCCGCTTTGAAAGTTGTCCATTATTTTGATTAAGAAAACGTATCAGCAAATCGACCATCTTATCTGGCATGTCGAGGTAATTTTTAATGAAGTCGTTCAAAAGATCATATTTTTCTAAATACTGCACTTCTTCTGGCAAAGTGGTATTGACCGTTTCTTCAACGCATTCATAAAAAAACTCAGCTGGTTTTGTGGCATCGAAATATCTGTAAAGGTCAATCGTGTTATTTAATACCTCAACATTACCCTTATCGGTTGGACGCCACTGAATATAATCTAACCGGGGCTTTGAATAGGCTTCCAGTATCTCTTTATATGACTCTATTTTTTCCAGAATGACCGCCGAAATTGGAAAGACTAAGCCTTTAGGTACAAAACTTTTTTCCGCGAGAATGTGATGAAACAGATAACGGTGAATACGTCCATTGCCATCTTCAAATGGATGTATAAAAATAAATCCAAAAGCGAGCAATGCAGCCATCAGAACGGGATCATAATCGCTTTCTTTTAACAAGAGATAGGTTGCAAAAAAACCGTCTATTAATTTATCCAAATCATCAGCACGCGCTGAAATATGTACTGGGATAGGCGTACTGGTAATTCGTTCATGATCACCAACAAATCCACCCTCAACCCGACATCCGAGCAGCACAAAACGTTTATCAGCAATCACAATTTTCTGAAGGTGTTCCAATTCTTCGAGGTTTAATGGCTTTTTTCCGGCTTGCCCAATTATTTTCCCCCAGCGTTCAATACGATTATGCGGAGGAGATTCGCCTTCGATGGTGTAGGACGCTTTAGAATCTTTGAGTAGAAGAAAAGCCGCAGCTCGGTTTAGCAGATGGTCAGAATGTGTTTTACCAATCTGATCAACTGCCCTCTGCGACAGATTAAGGGCAATGTACTGGTCAAGCTTATCTGTTCTTTTAATCAATGGGCAAAAATCCACGGTACCCGGTAAGTTATTATGCACTCGATGACGACGTGATGGATGAGATGGTCCCGGATATTGGAGCTTATCATTGACCAGTTCAACGAAATTACCTTGAGTGACATCAGGTAAATCTAGCTTTTCATGACGTAGCCACTCAAACAAAAACCAGATTCTACGGCTATAGATGCCAGTCGGCTCAGATTGGACAATATCAACAAGTAAAGCGGGATCAATCTGATCAAAAAGCGCTTTGAGGACACCCAGCTCAATTCCTTCATATTTAAGAGCAAAAGTTAAATGACCGTAGAGCGTATCCTCTGGAATATACCTTGGTGTAAATACGCGCCATTGTCCTTTTTCGTACTTTTTGTGCTTTTCGCCAATAGCACAGAGTGAATCGGGTAGAGGAACGGTCAAGTCATAATCAGCAATCAGTGCAATATAACCAACCAGCTTCGCTTTAGTCTCTGGTAGTGAATAATCGTGAAAAACAGTTACAGATTGTGAATTTTGTTTATTTTTATGCATTTTTTATGAATATCGCTTACAAGACACATTTTCTGGTTTTTCTGACGCGCAGGCGTGGGAACCGATTTTCGACGCGCCAGCGTCGAGCGGAAACGGAACGCAGGCTCATCCATAATTGGATTCCCACTCCAATGTTTGAATCAGAATTTTCAGAATTTGAGAATTTTCAGAATGAAAATGCTATTAATTTATTGATTTAATTATATTTATAATATATAAACCCTTTTTAAAAGCCATTAAGTGATTTTTAATCTGACACTCGATGTTCAAGTTTTTTGTTCAATAAAGGCTCTATAACTACAAGGATTGCTTATAATAAAGGATAATAAAACTTAGCAATTGGAGGAACCGGCTACCCTCGTTGAGGCAGTGGTGCATTGGTTTCACTAAGGTATGCTCTTATCCTTTATTATAAGCAATCCTTGTAGTTATAGCAGAGATAGAAACAAACTTGAACATCAAGTGACAGATATTCTGAAAATTCTGATTCAAACGAGAAAAGGGTGAAAATTTCACTCGACGCGGGAGCGTTGTGATAAGCATTCCCATGCTAGAGCGGTGGGAACGAGATATTACGTTTTTTTTCTTTCTTTGATAAATACGCAATTTGCTATACCCTTAGCAGCTATTTTACCTTGTTCATTCCTAACCACACCTTGTAATACGATATGCGACGAGGTTTTCTCAACCATTGATGCAGTGACATCAATGAACCGGTCACTTTTTTTAATTGGCCGCTTATAGGTCGTCACAATTTCTTTTGTGATATTAGGTGGAGCCAAAATATAACTTAAAGGTGAGATTGTATTATCAATAGCCGCAACGATTATTCCGCCTTGCATCAAACCAAACGGGTTCATATATCTTTCTTTGTTTGGATAACGAGCCGTCAATGACTCTCCTTCAACAAAGTCAATAAATTCACCTTCCATATCAATAAATACTTTAGGGGGTAGTTCCATCCCGTTATCTGATGGCATCATCTTAATGAGTGTGGACATTATATCTTTTTTCATTATCATCCTCCTTTAATCTTTGGTGTATAAACTGGCGTGGCTATTTGCCGTTGTTTACTTACCAAGCGACATAGTCATTTTCGCTTATAACCCGTTTTATACATGATAAACCGAATGGATGATGGCCTGGTTCAATTTAAGGTAATGTTGCTCTAACAGGTTTTTTCTACGATCCTCAGTCAATCTCTATTAATATCTCCTGCTCGTCAGTTTTCAAAGTGAAAACCGCATCTGCAAAATCGGGCTTTCCAATGACCTTCTTGCCACTAAACCCATATTTTTCCTTTGGAATACCAAGGAAATTTTTGTCCAATATTTCATTTGAGTTGGCATCCTGAAATAATGCGATGGCATAATCACCCTGTGGTAAATCGGCAAATTGCACTTTCAAACTAGGATGGCTACTTACTATGGTTTTTCCCACCTTTGGCTTTCCATGAGGAAATTCTTTCGGATTGTCAAAAAGTCCAACCCGAATATCACCTTTATTAACATCTATCCCATTAATGACGACTGTAATGCTACTTGCGATTGAACCTTCTGCAAAACCTAAGAGGATTGCTAAAATGATGGCTTTTTTCATTGTTTCTGTTTTCTATCAGTTAAAATTAAAATTGCGTGCCAGTCTATCGAAATACCAAAAAAAGTGCAATAAAAAAGTGACGAAACGACAAAAAAAGGGAATGAGTTGCAAATAGGATGGATAGATGTTCAGAAAAATCCGTTCATGAAAAACCTCCGAGGTTTCCAAAACCTCGGAGGTTTGGCTTAAAATATTTTTCTGAACACGAAAAACCTCCGAGGTTTCCAAAACCTCGGAGGTTTGGCTTAAAATATTTTTCTGAACGTCTATAGAACTTAAATCTTCAAAATATAATAAGTACCTCTACCCCTTCCAATTGATTGCATAATCTCTTTTTGAACGAGATCAGCTAAATCCCGACTGGCTGTGATTTTCGTTGATTTTGTCAGGCTCATATATTTATTGACTCGCATTCCTCCTTTAAACTCATTTGGCAAATAGGAAAGCATTTTTTGTATCACTTTTTTTTCTCTCTCATTTAACTTGGTATTGATATGTTGATCCCAAAATTGGGTTTTAATTTTGACGACTTCAACTTTAGCCAATGTCTCATCAATTGATTGGTGAAGTATTTTGAGAAACCACTCGATCCAAGCAGTTATGTCAAGAGTTGGACTTTGACAAGTGTTCTCTAATATCTTGTAATACTCTTTTCTATTTTTATATATAGCGGTTGCTATTGAGTAAAAATTGGCATTGACTAAATTGGCTTGAATGAGTACATAATCTGTTATTGCTCTCGTTATTCTGCCATTTCCATCTTCAAAAGGGTGAATGAGTACAAAGTATAGATGAGCAATGGTGGCTTTTATCACTTGATTGATTTTTGTATCACTATTTAGCCAGGTGATAAAATCGGTCATCAAACACTCTATGATATTTGATGGGGGGGCTATATAATGAATTTTCTTTTTCTCCCAAGCGCCTGATACTATTTGCATCGCTTCACTATGAGTTCTATATTGACCCGCTTCTATTTTTTTAAGTCCGGATTGCCCCAGTGGAAATAGTGCTCTATGCCAGGTAGATAATCTATCTTTATCAAGTGGCTGTTGATTTGTTTTAGCATCTACAATGATTTCAATGAGTGCATCTGTTTGATAAGTATTGGTATAATCATCAACCAATCCCAGTCTTAGAATTTGGTTGATTGAAGAACTAACCGAACTTCTTGGCAATATTTCTCCTTCAATAGCTGAGGTTGCTATCGCTTCATTTGCTAATCTATCGACTAGAAGCTCGACAGAACTAGATTCATTCAGAAACTTCTCAATCATTTTCAATTGGCCAAATTTAAAGTAGAGACTGGTTAAATCGGGTTCGGTATAGGTAAATTTTGGGAAATCATCTTGTTCCCAAATCCATTTCTGGTGAGTTTGATTGATTTTCATCTGTGTATCATTTTTTGATATATTTTTTGAAAAGGGGCGCTACCTTTTTATGAGTACGGGTACTTTATTTAGATCGAACTCAGGTTAAAATAGGCTTCTACCATTTCATTTAAACGCTCAACTAAGTACAAGGGCAAAGAAATTAAAGGATAGCTCACTTTTTTACGCTGTTGGCGAACATTAATAACCGTATTGATATGATTGACTGTTGGCAATGAGGCATCAAATCTAATCGCCACTGGAATTTGTTTATTTCCCATAAATTGATGCAAAGACTTTAGTCTGCCCGTCGCGCCTGATTTAATTTCAATGGGAATAATATTTCCTTTCAGTGCCAGAACATAATCTACTTCGGCATTGGATGAACGCCCTTCACGCAACCAGTAAGTTAATTCCCGGTTTGGCGTTTCAGTCAGTAATGCTTGTAAATGTTGCCCAATAAACTGTTCGGCGATTGCGCCCTCATTTATCAGTTTCATCTCATCAAGTTGTGACAGATTACGCCAGTTTAAGCCACAAATCGCATTCATCAAACCGACATCAAGAAATAGCAGTTTATAAACCTTTTCGTCAATATCTGCTTGTAATGGCAAACCAGAGCAGTGGCTATGAACAACTTTGCTGATAACACGGGCCATGGCGAGTAATTCAAGGTCTTTCTTGATGGTAACGCTTTGTTCCTGTCTGGAAAAATGACTGTATTTCACTTTTATTCCGACATGACGGGCGGCAAAGTTAAAAACATTAATCATCCGATTTAGATTTCTTGAACCCGCATATTTAGGAAAATCCTCACGATAGGTTTCGATAATTGAATTATGAACTTCACTGACTTCCCGATAACTACGAGTCTCCGCAAAAATAGCGACGGCTTCTGGCATACCCCCTACAAAATAATAAGAGCGCAATAATTGCAATAAACGTTGGTGTACAACCGCGCCAATTTCTTGCTCTAACTCATAGTGCATAATAAAATGATATAATTTATCTTCCCCTAAAGCAGCCAGAAATTCAGTGAAATTCATCGGTCCGATATGTAGATACTGAATTCTTCCTACTGGCATTGAAAATTGATGATCGGATAAAGCAAATTCTAACAATGAACCGGCACTAATGACCGGAAGCTCTGGTCGTTCTTCATATAAATAACGTAGGGCAGGGATGGCTTCAGGAACAGCCTGAATTTCATCAAGAAACAAGAGCATATCATGACTGATTCGATTCATACGCGGTAAAGCTTCAATCTGCTGAAGGATTTGTTCAGGTTCTTTGCTGGAAAAAACCTGAGACAGTTCAGGATAACGCTCTAAATTAACATTGAACAAGTTCTGCTGATGCTGTTTCGCAAATAATTCAACTAATGTCGATTTTCCCACTTGTCGAGCACCACGAATAATAAGCGGTTTTCGGTTTTTTTTCTGTAACCATTTTTTTAGAAATTGCAATTGTTGACGTTGCATTAAGAAACCTATCTTATACTTGATGATCAAGTTTTTTCCATCTCTACTATAACTACAAGGATTACTTATAATAAAGGATAAGAAGCTCTCTATGTGAAACGATGACTTCTAGGTGGTCTCACTACGGGTGTTTATCCAATTGAGATTCATGTTTTATTATCCTTTATTATAAGCAATCCTTGTAGTTATCATACGATTTTTGAAAAAACTTGAACATTGATTTATAAAGTCTATTATTAAAATTATATTACATAAACTATATCATGATTATTATTTTATGGGTATATTTTATTATTATAATTATGATTTTTAGAGTTGGAGTCAAACCTCAGAGGTTTTTAAAACCTCTGAGGTTTATAGAAAATAAGTTGGAGTCAAACCTCAGAGGTTTTAAAAACCTCTGAGGTTTATAGAAAATATGTTAAAAAAATTGATAACTGAACTCATATTAACCTTATTATTCAATTCCCTCATTGCAATATTTGTCAATTTGCTAATTGAACATCATTCCTTGAAAATCAGTTTTATTTATTCCCAATCCATTGGTTTGAATATATTTTGTGTTGCTATTGGCTTTACTCTGATACGACGTTTGGATAAACCGGATATATTCAGCTTCGTGATTTCTATTCCATTGGGTGGTATGATTGGTGTCGCCATTGCTAATTGGATTATTGGTATTGATATTAACCAAATTATCACGCATGATCCCAACTTGTTAGTTATATTGCTTGCCTGTACAGTCGCATTTGGCCTCATCGTTTCTTACTTTCTTCATGCGCGAAATATGATGATGGAAAACAGTATTGCTTTGCGAGAAGCCAGTTTACAGCAGTTGGCTAGTGAGGAACAGTTGATGGAAGCTCATCTTAAACTTTTGCAGGCGCAAATTGAGCCACATTTTTTATTCAACACCTTATCTAATGTGTTAAGTCTCATTGATGAGGAGCCTAAACGTGCGTCGATGATGCTGGAAAATTTCACCCAATATTTACGGGTATCTTTACGACGTATTCGTCAGGAACAAGCGACGTTAAAAGATGAATTGGATTTACTGCGTACTTACCTTGATATTCACATTATACGCATGGGGGAACGGTTACAGTACCATATTGAAGTACCTGAAAGATTTTACCTAATTAATTTACCGCCATTATTGTTGCAACCTGTCGTAGAAAATGCGATTAAACATGGATTGGCACCAAAATTAGAAGGGGGAACGATTTCTATCAGTGCGACTACTCAAGCCAATCGGTTAGATATTGCAATTGTAGATACTGGGATTGGTTTGCAGGGGGAATATGGAACGGGTATGGGTTTGAACAATGTGAGGGCGCGTTTACGTGCGTTCTATGGTAATCAAGCTAAAATGATAATAAAGCAAAATACACCTTGTGGCGTATATGTCAATCTTTCTGTTCCGTTAGGTACTGAGTAAAAACCAAGTTTCTTGAAGAAACTTGGTTTTTTATGTCTCTTTAGGTAAATCAATATGACAACCGCTATTATTGCTGACGACGAAGCACCATTATGCAATCATCTTAAAAAACAACTGGCTAAATTATGGCCAACTTTACAAATCTGTGGCGAAGCGATTAATGGCCTCCAAGCACTTGAACTGATACAATCCAAACAACCAGATATTGCATTCTTAGATATTCAGATGCCGGGAATGACGGGGTTGGAAGTCGCTGCACAACTGAATAATGCTTGTCATGTCGTGTTCATCACGGCGTATGATCAATACGCAATAGAAGCATTTGAAAATGCAGCGGTGGATTATTTGCTCAAACCCGTTACTCAGGAACGTTTACAAAAAACCGTGGTTCGCCTACAACAACAATTGGGTGAAAAACGGGGTGATTTTGACGCGCTATTGTTGCAATTGACAAAGAGCCAGCAATCTACTGTTTCTTATTTGCAATGGTTAAAGGTGGGTTATCTAAATGAGATTCAGATGTTGCCCGTCAATGAGGTGAGTTATTTTCAGGCGGCGAGTAAATACACTTCTGTTATTACACCAGAAAAAGAATGGTTGATCAAAACATCAATTAAAGAACTTGAAGCTTCTTTGCCTCCCAACGATTTTTGGCGGATTCATCGCAGTACAATTGTGCGAGTGGGTGCGATTGCCCGTGTTATTCGCAGTTTTCAAGGACGTTATTCTCTTGAATTATACGAACATAAGAAAAAAGAACTGATTGTTAGTCGTGCTTATGCTTATCGTTTTAAGCAGATGTGATTGTTATTGTATCCGTTTTGGAGTCCAAAAACGCCCAAAGCTGAAGCGTTGGACTCCAAATCCCAAAGCTAAAGCGTTGTACTCCAATTGTCAGTTCTATCCGGCGAGTGGGAACCAGAAAAAATTCTAATAATGACCACGCGCCTGAAGAATGTAAACCGTCTCGTCGTCTTCATCAAATCGGTAAACTAGCCGATGTGTTTTATCAATTCTCCGTGACCAACATCCAGACAATTCATGTTTCAATGGTTCGGGCTTACCGATACCAGTTTTAGGATTAATCTGAATGCTTTCGAGGTTTGAGTTTTTTTGAAAAAAAAACTCAAACCTCGAACACACAACGCTAGAATCTTATTGTATTTCTTGACGTTGCTTGTTTTCCAATACATTAAGTCTTTAACGGCGGTAGGTAACCATTTCAATTTTATCATTCGTCTAAATCAATGTTGACACATTGCCCTGCTTTATATTCATTGAGTGCCTGCCTTAACCTGAGCGCATTGGCAGGATGCTGTAAAAGATATTCCGTTTTTCAGCCTAAAGTTTTTTTTCAAAAAACTTTAGGCTGAAATCCTGTTCTGGATCAATCTCAGACTCAATTTCTTTCTCTTCTTGATAAAGTTCAAACGCTTGCTTTAACAGACTTAATTTTTGGGAGACTAGAGAACCTATCCAAATAGACAATAAACCAAAAAATATGACCGCTAAATCGGTGAATAACCAAAAAGGGCGCATAGGTAGTATCCAAAAAATAATAAATATCAAGAAGAACAGATTGGAAAACGCAACCGTTTTCAGGGTTTCCATGATAAACAAATGACGATCTTGTACTAATTGAACAATATACCGCCTATTTTTCGCCGTTATTTCTTTCTGACGTTTTTTCAATTTGGATGAGAGCAAAGTCATAAAATTATCATTTCGAGGCTAAAGTTTTTTCTTCAAAAAAACTTTAGCCTCGAAAGGATTTTTAGGAATCCCTTTGATAAAGGCGGCAATAACCAATCCGATATAAACACTTATAAATAAAAAATTATCAGTCATATTTTCAAACCTCGATGAGCGTGTTTTATAGCAATGTTTAATTGTTAAGGTTAATTATTATCGTTTTTAATAATCAGTTCCATTTTAAAAACCTCTGAGTTTCTTCAATTATTTCAATAACATATCGACTGGTATGCACATAATAATATTCTCTATCGGGAAATTGAGTATGCGTTTCTCGATAACGTTTAAAAGCAGTTGAACCATCCGAACATTGTTCTAATACCGAAATTCTATCCAAATGTCTAATCGAATCGGGTGTTGTATGCGCTTCTAATGCTTCCACCAACAACCATTGTTGCGGATACTTTTCTTTTATTTCGCTCCAAATCATAGTCTATTCCTTAAAAGAACGACAAGGATTGTATATAAAATTCGAGGGCGCCGCTTGCAAAACTCGTTTTTTTGAACTTAGAAATCCGATTTTTTTTCAAAAATCGGATTTCTTACGGTTTATCCTTTTTTTCGAGCTTAGAAATCCGATTTTTTTCAAAAATCGGATTTCTTACGGTTTATCCCTATCAAGTAAAAACATTTTAAGTGACTGGCTTATCATTTTCCAACTCAAAAAGTTGTTGTGCCGCCTTCACCAGTTCTTCTCGCCCATCATAAGCCGCTTGACGTAACTGAACACAGGGCGAGTGCATCAAAGTATTTGTGAGCGTATGCGCTAAATAGTCAATCGCTTCATAAGGTGTTTTTCCTTTATCAATCATACACTTAGCATTTTTTACTATCCGATGACGCGCCTCTTGTGCTTGTTCACGTAAAGTGCAAATCATCTCCACGACATCCAGAGAATTCCACCAGCCCATAAAATGCGTGACTTGGATGTCAATAATTTCCTCCGCCTTCAGGGCAGCTTGTTTTCGGGAACGCAAATTTTCTTGTATGACTTCGTTTAAATCATCAACACTGTATAAATAGACATCTTCCAACTCTCCCACCGCTGGCTCAATATCACGGGGTACAGCAATATCAACCATAAACACGGGGCGATGTTTGCGAACTTTAATCGCTTGCATGACATCCGCCTTGCTCAAAATCGCTGTTGAACTGGCAGTGGATGAAATCACAATATCGGCTTCTGCAAGATGAACTGGAATTTCTTCTAATGTAATTGCATAGCCCGCAAATTCCTTTGCCAATTGCCGAGCGCGTTCAATGGTACGATTAGCAATAATCATCCGTTCTAAACGATTTTCATGTAAATGTCGCGCTGTTAATTCAATGGTTTCCCCCGCTCCAATCAGTAAAGCGGTATTCCCCTTCAAATCTCCAAAAATCTGCTGTGCTAATCGCACCGCTGCAAAAGCCACTGAAACAGGGCTTCCACCAATCGCAGTATCAGTACGCACCTGTTTTGCGACAGAAAAACTCTGATCAAATAATTTATTTAATAACTGGCTTGTCGTACCCACCTTACGGGCGGTATTTAATGCTAATTTAATTTGCCCTAAAATTTGTGGTTCACCCAGAATCATGGAATCTAAACCACAAGCGACTCTGAACAAATGACGTACAGCATCCATCTGCGAATAAGTGTATAAATGTGGTTTCAGTAACTGATTGGCTATATTATGATAGTGACAGAGCCAATTGATAATTGCTTGCGTGGTATCACATTCCAGCCTGCAATATAATTCGGTGCGATTACAGGTTGATAAAATCACGACTTCTTGTGCTAATTCATGGTGGAGGAGATCATGTAAGGCATGTTTGAGTCGTTCAGGCGAAAAATTAACCTGTTCACGTATTTTGACAGGGGCAGTATTATGATTGAGCCCAAAAGCGAATAATTGCATGTGAATTTATCAATTTTTTTATCAATTTGATTATCATCCTGATTATGGTGCTTTATCAAGAAGAGTCGCGTATGATTATTTTTAATTAATTTATGATTTCAGAATCAATAGATGTTAATTCATTTTTTTAAATTTTATTTTTTAAAACTTTAAAATGTCAACATTTTTATTCTTTAATAATATTTTCTGAATGTTTTTGCGTTTAGGGATTTGCATTATTATAATTATTTAGGTAAAATATTTATTTCATTTAAGAGCCTCTTGCAAAAAATTAATGGCTAAAGCAATTGGCTAAAAGCTAAAGTACCCTAAAGGGCTCTTAATTTTAAAATTAAAATCTCGTCATTAAGAATTAAATCACTTTTTTTAGGGAAACTAACAAAATGATTTAGTTCAATAGTTTATAACTCATTGAATCTAAATATGATTTCTTAAAAAGGAGAATTGAGATGGACATAAAACTGGTAGATGTTACCCTACATATTGATGAAAAGCTTGATCATGCAAAACTACAGGCTCTAGCAGATAAGATTCGCGAGCAAGACTGCGTTGTTTCAGTCGTTTTTCACGACGAAAAACCGCATTTAATGATCGTTCAATACAATCCAGATAAAGCCAAATCGGCTGATATTCTTCAGCATGTCAGGAATCAAGGGATTCATGCCGAATTGATAGGTTTATAATTGGACAGATTAGGAATGTTTGGCGTGATCAGTTTTTTGAAGAAACTGGCTTTCTAAGTTGATAAACCCCGTTTTTTTAATTGGGTTTCTATAGACTTTCAGATAAATGTTTGGGAGCCAAACCTCCGAGGTTTTGGAAACCTCGGAGGTTTTTCGTGATCGATCATTATTTACTTGAAAATCAATAAATCGTTATAAAAAAAAAGCCCAACCCTTATTATCTTCTAATAAGGCTTGGGCTTTTTCAATGAATTAGCTACGGGCTAATTGTCATTTAAGCTGCTTTTGGTTTGGCGACCAAATCAACATGAGGCACTTTCTTTAAACTCCATTCCTTAGTCTTACGATCATAAGTGGAGTTGACAAAGCACTTCCAATTTTTCTCATCAACAAAATTGAAGTCCATGCGATAGTAGAAGCCCGGATAACGAGATTCTTCACGGAATTGAATGTGTTTCATGTGTGCTTCAGCCGTGATGATGCGATGGTAGTTTTCCCAAGCGCGGAGCAGTTCGTGCAAGTCTTTAGCACGCATCTTAAAGGAATCTTCCTTGAGCATTCCCAACTTGTGTTCACAGACTTCCAACATCTTCGCGTTGGTTTGATACCAAGTAGCGACACCAGCACAGTATTCGTCCATAATCTTTTGGAGACGGAACTGCAACATCTTGGGTGTGATGTAGTTAGGGTTGACATCAATAGCAGTGCTATAATCCTTGTGTTCCAAGAAAGTCTTCACTGGCTGATAAATGTCTGCGACCAACTCATCAACTGGCGTATCTAACTCAGGTTTCCAATCTTTGTTATCCAGCGCGAATTTCACCATCGCTTTAGCAGCAAGACGGCCTTCTGCATGGGAGCCAGAGGAGAATTTGTGACCAGAAGCACCAACACCGTCACCAGCAGTGAATAAGCCCTTAATAGTCGTCATGGAACGATAACCCCAAGACCATTCAGCAGGCGCACCGACATCGGTTGGACCAGATACCCAAATACCACAACAACCAGAATGTGAACCCAGCAAGTACGGTTCGGTTGGCATTAACTCAGAAGGTTTCTTTTCAGGCTCAATGTTTTCACCTGCCCAGACACCCGCTTGACCAATACACATATCCAAGAAATCTTCCCAAGCTTCCGCTTCCAAATGCTTGATTTCTTTAGGAGTCATGGTTTCAGCCAATTTAGCCAAGGCTGTCGGTGTGTCCATATAAATAGGACCACGACCTTCTTTCATCTCGTGCATCATCAGATGATTACGCAAACAAGAAGCAGGGACAGCGGCCAAACCATAAGGCGGATAATCCTTCAACATCTCCTTGTTTCTTTCCATGTAATTCTCTCCAAAAGCATTAGTCGCTTTCGCTTTGAAGAGTAAGAACCAGGCACCTACAGGTCCATAACCGTCTTTAAAACGGGCTGGCACAAAGCGGTTTTCCATCATGGTCAATTCAGCACCTACCTCCGCAGCCATCGCGTAGGTGGAACCCGCATTCCAGACAGGATACCAAGCACGACCAGAACCTTCACCAACGGAGCGTGGGCGGAAGAGGTTAACGCAACCACCAG
Organism: Thiotrichaceae bacterium; assembly: GCA_029939505.1. GTDB lineage: Bacteria > Pseudomonadota > Gammaproteobacteria > Beggiatoales > Beggiatoaceae > QNES01. The sequence continues at coordinate 22,107 of JAOZSV010000007.1, forward strand.
CGGCGAGAAGACAGGTTTTGAACTTGTAAACATATACCTTATGTTCACGGACGGAGAAACCGATAGCACCTGCAACACGTCCAGGATCGTTTTTATCATTGATCAATTTAACGATAAATACACGTTCTTGGATTCTATCAGTCCCCAGGGCCTTTTTAGCGGCTTCAGCGACAATCCATTTGTAGGATTCGCCGTTAATCATAATTTGCCACTTACCAGAACGTACAGGCTTGCCGCCATCTTTCAAGGATTTGCCTTCGTCACCCTTTTGTTTCCAAATGGGCAATCCCCATTCTTCAAATAATTCTACGGAGTCATCAACGTGACGACCTAAGTCATAAGCCAAATCGTCGCGGGTAATACCCATCAAGTCATTAGCGACCATACGGGCATAATCAGCAGGATCGTTATCACCCAGATAGGTGTTAATTGCGGATAAGCCCTGAGCTACTGCACCTGAACGATCCATAGCGGCTTTATCAACCAATTTGACTGTCAAATCTGTGCCTTCAGTCCAACGCATCATTTCATACGCTGCACCACAGCAAGCCATACCGCCCCCAATCAGGAGTATATCAACTTCTTCTTCAACGACTTGTGGATTACCAAAAGTACCTTCTGCCATCTTTGTTTCCTAAATTTATGTTGTTTGAATTGACACCCACCTCAAAGGTAGGTGATGCCCTGTGTCATTTTATAGACAAATTAATTGGCTTCTATCGCCTTTCAACTCAGAACCCATATTGAAAAAGCCGGGCTTATCAATATCATCCATATTGACTTTGGGTTTATTGGCATACGGTTCAATAGAACCTTCGGGGGTAGTACGAATGGGGAATTTAAAACGCTTCATGTTGCCATTGCGGAACTTAACAGTCCACATGATTGAATCGCTTCCACGCAGCGGTTGTACTGACCCACCCATAGGCACAATGTCAGCGTAAGCACGGGCTTCGATAGCATTTTGTGGGCAAATCTTGATGCAGGAATAGCATTCCCAGCATTGCTCAGGTTCTTGATTGAAGGCTTTCATGGCATGACCCGTTTCGGAGCCATCTTTATCCAGCTTCATCAAGTTATGAGGGCAAATATACATGCAGGCTGTTTTGTCTTGACCTTTGCAACCATCGCATTTTTCAGTACGTACAAATGTAGGCATTGTTAGAGTTTCCTCATTGAAAGTATATAGTTGTCAGTATGTAATCAAAATTCACGAACACAATTGCATTATTATATCAGGATATTTTAAAATATTTCTATAGAAATCCCGTTTTTTTTTATTTATCGTAACTACTCAGGGCAACCATAAAGGATTGCCCCTACAATATTCTTATGTCGAGTGACGAAAATATTCTTATTATGTCGTAGGCTGCACACCCTTGTGGTTGCCCTTATGTAGGGGGGCAATCCCTTGTGGTTGCCCTGAGTAGTTACTATTTATCTTTATTTTAATGGTGAATGGTGAATGGTTTCGAGGTTTCAGTTTTTTGAAAAAAAACTGAAACCTCGAATGGTGAATGGATTGAATAATTCATAATTCACCATTAACTATTAACCATTCATAATTCATAATTCATAATTCATCATTTATAGCGGATTTCCACACTTTAATATTATTCGATTCACCAACAGATGCTAATGTGCGTCCATCAGAACTAAAAGCCACAGATTGAGCTAAAGCATCTTGTTGTAAAGTATTCAAAATCTCTCCACTCTTGACATCCCATAATGTGATCTGAGCTCCACTGATTGAGGCTAAAATGTCCCCATTAGGATGAAAAGCAATAGAAACCACGTCATCTTCAAGCATTTGCAAAGTGCGCAGCGGTTCTTCGGTGGGCGGTACAGACCACAATTTAATTGTTTTGTCACGGCTTCCTGAAGCTAACATTTTTCCATCGGGGCTGAAGGCAATGGATTGTATGATATCTTTATGTCCTTCTAAAGTATAAAGGGGTACGGTGTTAAACCATAATTTAATCGTTTTGTCCTGACTGCCTGATGCGATGACTAAAATATTATCCTCATGGGTGGTGACGGCAATTGATGTGATTTCACCATTATGCCCTGTCAATGTCTTTAGTACCTTACCTGTGCTGAGTTCCCACTGTTTAACATTGTTGTCTGCGCCACCAGAGACAAGATATTTTCCGTCTGGTGTAAATGCCACAGAATTGACTGCTTCTTTATGTCCAGTCGTGAAAAATAACCCTGCGCCTAATGTGGTTATTAATTTTCCCGTGTTGACTTTCCATAGCTTAATACCATCCATGCTTCCAGATGCCAACATATCACCTTGAGGGCTAAAAGTAACAGTGGATATTCCATGTTGATGTCCTTTGAGGGAATGTAGTAACGTTCCTGTGTTGACTTCCCACAACTTGATGATTTTATCTGTGACTGAGGCAAAAAGACTTAAATCTGGGTTGATGACTGCCGAAGAAATACTTTCCTCATTTCCTTCCAAAGTCATAAATAAAGTTGTTGGTAAGTGTTGATTAAAGTTGATTATCCATTCTTTTTCTAGCCCTATTAAGACGACTTTATGTGCTTTGGGTTTACCCTCTCCCCATTCGACATAAATATAGAGTGATTTTTTTTCACCCGTTTTCCAAAGTTTTTTAGCATCATCACGTTTTGCTGTAATATAGCCGCTTTGTGGCAAATCAAACGTTTTTTTCCATGAAACATGCCATTCAATATGTACAGGAAATATCTGACGATCAATATCATAGCTGTCTTTTTCTAAATAGACAAAACCCGCCTGATAATTAGGATTCTTTTGTTGCACTGCTTCATTAAATTGCTTAAATAATTGTACGCGGCGTTTTTGAAACTCTTTTTCAGTTTCAAAAGCATCCTGTTTGAGATTATCTATCTCAAACGCTTGATTGGATTTTTGTGATGTCTCTTGTAAGTCAAGTAGGGTAATTTTCCTAGAAATGACCTTACCATCAGTAATGATAATGTCTAAATTTTCAGTTTGTTTACCCGCTTTTTTTATCTCAATATGATGTTTACCTTGGGGCAGTTTAAGTACGATAGGCGTATTATTACCGAAAAGTTTTCCATTGACATAAATTTCTGCCTCTCTGGGCGTTGTCAGAAGTGCAATAGCACCTTCGCCAATGGGTGCCGCTGATTCTGCTGGCTCGACTGGCTCTTGATTTTTTTTAGGCTCGGCAGATATTTGAGTTTCTTGATTAACTGTTTCAGCGGAGACTGGCGTTTCCTCGTTGACGGGCGTTTTTTTAAGCTCTGCGGAGAGTTGAGCCTCTTCGCTAATAGGTTCAGCAAAGAGTGGTAGCGCGAAAAGGAAATTTAAAATGACTAAACTGAGTTGTTTCATGTTTGACCTTTATTTCTGGCAGGTTGTCGGAAAATCACTGTAGTTATAGGGAGTGCTTGCACAAAGCTAAAGGACTCCAAAAACGCCCAAAGCTAAAGCGTTGAACGGAAATACGCCCAAAGCTAAAGCGTTTTCGAGTAGAGGCTAACGTTTTTTCTTTAAAAAAACGTTAGCCTCTACTTGAGTTTTTTTTCAAAAAACTCAAACCTCGAACTCCAAAAAACTCGTTTAAAATCAATTTGCTTTTTCACCAAATAAAATAGCCTGATGTTTGCTAGGGTTTTTTAGGGCTTCTGTGATTATCGGCGATATTTTACCAATAATTTTGGCTATCTTTGAGTTTGCTCCCTTAACAGATATTAATTCAGGTATGTCAGCACCCATTTTTTCCAATTTTCCTTGTGCCTTATGTTTATTAACTTGTTCAATATGTTGATTAACTTGTTCAAATTGTTGTATTAATAAACGATTATGTATGGCAATGATTTTGTCTAAATCCCGCTCAGATCGACGCAATTCTTCTAAAACAGCTTGCTCTATAAATTGAGTTTGAGCCTGAATCGTTTCTATGAGCGCGTCTCGCATCTCATTAATGTTTTGAAGCATTTCATCTTGTTTCGCTTGCATTAACTTTTGATAGGCGAGACGTTCTTCTTTATCCAGAAGAGTCGTCCATATTTTTGTCTCAGAAAAGATTTCCAAATGAAGCAATTGATATTGACGAGCGGCAATCAGCGGCTCATTTTGCTTTTCTGCAACACGCGCTTTGTTAAATAAACGACGAGCAATATTTTCCCGCTCTTCTTGATCCATTGAACTGAATTCTTCTTCAAGAAGATGTTTTTCGGCATCAAAAGCGAATTTTATCGCTTGTGGGATTTGTTTTGCATAAGGAAAAGTGATGACAAACGCATCAAAAATCAATGATTCATTAGCTTCTTTTGCCTTTTGGAAAGCGATTTCGTGGATTTTTAGCAATGCGTCAATAGATTCTATCACATCAGGAAATTCTGTTAAAAAGCTTAAATAATTTTCAATCTGGCTTGAAGCCTTCAGCAATTTAAAAATGGCATGGATAGCCTGATTGTTAAGTGGAGACTGTGGTTTAATCTTTAAAAAATTTTGATAAATGGATTTTTGATTAAGCGTGTGTGCAAATTGCCATGCTTGCAAATAAGCCTTTTCATCGGTATCAAATTTAGCGTATTTAATCGCCATATCACGCCATGCTGTATATGTCTTTTGCTTTTGAGCTAATTTGTAAGCGAATGGATAAGCTGTTTCCAAATCTCCCAAACTTTCTAAACTTTGAACAACTTCTTCGTCAGTAATCGCAAAGGCGGATGAGGTAAGACAGATTAAAAATGTGCATAAGAGCGTTTTAATGTTTTTTTTCATAATGTTTTTTTTTAGAAATTCGTCGCTCAGAAATCCGATTTTTTTCAAAAATCAGATTTCTTAAACATCTCGTTTTCGTCGCTCAGAAATCCGATTTTTTTCAAAAATCGGATTTCTTAAACATCGTTATCAAAAACCAAAATATTTTTATCCAATTTTATTGCATTTTTGAATAGTGGGATAGGTTCATAGTATAATCCTAAAAACTTTATAATTCTGTCAAGCTTGATTCAAACAATAAACATCTATAGAGTGGTTCGATTCAGCCTACATGGCTTTTAGCGAGCGTAAGATTTCTCTTACAAAAGATGACTAAATTATTTCGTGCAGAAATTTTACTCCACACACTCATCATCTGTCAAAATGGTATCAAGTAACATTGGTTTGACTCTTGAATGCCCTACCATTTGAAATTCAAAGATAGGGGTGTAGCTTAACACACGCTTAACATAATTACGTGTTTCTTTAAACGGAATCAATTCAATCCAAATATCTGGGGAAAAGCAACCGTATTTTTTAGCCCAGCGTTTAGCGCGTGTTGCACCTGCATTATAAGCCACAGTGGCTAATAGGTAATTCTCATTAAAGCGATTAAGCATTTGCCTCAAATAAGCCGTGCCTAATTGTATATTGATTTTAGGTATTAAAATGCTTTGGGGATGTTTTAATTTGATTTTTTGTTTTCTAGCCACTTCTTTGGCTGTCGCGGGCATCAGCTGCATTAATCCTAAAGCACCTGCACTTGAGCGAACATCAGTTTGAAAAACACTTTCTTGACGTATGATGCCATAAACATAAGCCAATTTTAATTCTTGAGCCCCTGCATAAGTGACTACAGTATCATAAAAGGGCAGCGGAAAGCGTATATTGAGATCATCACGAACTTTAGCTTTATATGCGGTAGAAATTGCCCTATCATGCCACTCCCATTTATGTGCAATGACTGTCGCTGCTTTTAATTCCTCTTGAGTTAAAGTTGGTAACACCCTGTTCCATTCAGAACGGGCAAAGGCGGGCCATCCAACCAAATACAATTCACGGGCGCGTATTAATCCCTTATTTCTTCTAAGTATTTGAGTTTCTTGTTTTTTACTGACATTCAACGCTTTGGGGTAGAACGAATAAGGTTTATTAATTCCGTTAGCCGCTAAAAAGCCGTAATAATCCCGATATTGGGATAAGGATCGAAAGCGTTTTTCTGCCTCATTAGTTTGTCCGGTTTGTTCTAAAGCACGCGCCCACCAATACTGCCATTGATGCTGGTTTTTTTCATCTAAAACAGTCAAAGACTTGCTCAGTTTAATGACATCTTCCCAATTTTCGGCAATGAGGGCGATTTTTAATTTAGCCTGATTAACGGTGTTGTTGACACAATCTTCATCTATTTCTTCTAGCCAACGTGCTGCATCAGGATGATTTTGTGCCACGCCTTTGAGAACGATATAACGGAATAGTTCCTCTTTTTCCTGCCTTTTAAAATGGTAACGTTCATTATACGTTTTCCAATATTGATAAGCACTATCAGCGTCTTTACGCGCTAATTGTTTAATGCCATGTAGAACGATTTCTTGAGCAATTGCGGTATCGGGGTGCTTAAAATTTTTCAGGGTACGGGCTGGTTTTTTGTGCATAGATTGCCACTGTGCAACCAACTTCTGATCGACTTTAGGTAAGCCTTTGGCGATAAAACCCACCAGTTTAAGTTTCCCCTTTTTCATAGCAAGGCTAAGGCGTTGCCAACGATCCTGATGTGTGATGAGATCATGTTTGTATAGGTAATCAAACGCGGGATTACAGACGGTAGGCTGGGACTTCCCAACGCGCCATAAGTCTTTTGCATCAGCCACGAGTTCATCATTCAGTTTTCCAACGGTATGAAGATGTGCATTTAGGTAATGGCACCGTAAAAGCGTATTTTTTTGCGGCGTATAAGCGGTGATAAAGGTTTCCCAATCACGTTTTTTGATCAGTTGTCTTAGCCATGCACGTCGTAGAGGCGGCACAATAGGACTTCCCTGATGTTGATCTAAAAAGGCTTGGATAGTTTTTTGAGCCTTTTCTTCTTTTAGATAGGCTCTTAGATAGAAATAACGCAGGTAATGTGCGATAGGATAGTTCGAGAGTTGCGCGAATAAACGTTCAAAAGACTTTAAGTCTTTATTTGATAGCGCATTATAAGCCTCTTTAAATTGCCAGCGTTGTTGTAGCCCACTTTTAGCATAAACACTTGGTAAGTTGGTCAGTAAGAGGGATAATATCCACAAGCAATAAAGTATTGTTTTCATTGTGATTTTCTACCGTTTTGTCACTAATTTTTGTGTCGCAGTCAAAATTCCTCGTAAAATTCTGACTTCTGAATCAATCAATTGTACTCTATTAAATAAACGATGCAAGCGGCGCATTAAACGTCTTGGTTTGTCTGGATTTAAAAATTCAATCTCAATGAGGGTTTGTTCAAGATGTTGATAAAATTGTGCCATCGCTTCAGCTGAAGCGTTTGGCAATTTCACAAATTCTCCTTTTTCAGATGAGGCGTGTATCGGTGCTGTTATTTCTTCCCCACCTATCTCTTTCACATCTTCTTTATCAAGAGAGGAAGTGAGTGATGCACATTGTAATTCATACGCTAATATTTGCACCGCCGCCGCGACATTTAGGGAGGAAAATGTGGATTCTGTGGGGATTCGTATTAAATAATGACATCGTTCCAATTCTTTATTAGTTAAACCTGCACTTTCTCGCCCAAATACGATGGCGACTTTTCCCTGAAAAGTGAATGCTTTTTCAGCACAGGCTTTTGCACTTAATGTTGGCCAAGCCAAACTACGCTCTCTGGCACTGGTACCTAATATGAGATGGCAATCTTTTAAACTTTCTTCAAAAGAATCAAAGAGTTGTGCATTTGCCAAAATATCATCCGCACCCGCAGCGCGTACTGTCGCATCGGCGCAGGGAAAAATTTTAGGTTGTATGAGTCGCAAATGCGAAATCCCCATTGTTTTCATGGCACGCGCAGCAGCCCCAATATTACCCGGATGCGTGGTATTGACTAATATAATTTGAATGTTATCTAACATAAATATCGTTCTGGAGTCCAACGCTTTAGCTTTGAAATGATT